>JAANWY010000031.1 GCA_018263655.1 Anaerolineales bacterium
ATCCGCCGGGCGAGGTTCGCCCGGCGCTCCGGGTCACTGCGCCGGCGTCGATCGCCGGCGTCTACGAGATTCAGGTGGCGAACTTCGGCCCGAGCCTGGAAGAGGTCGACTCGATCACCGATGATGTGGCCTATGCGGAGCCGGCCACAGCTTGTGAGGATGTTGTCAACGCCGGCCAACTCAATGGCCAGATTGCACTGATCGACCGGGGGGACTGCACCTTTGTGACCAAGGTTCGCAACGCACAGCAGGCCGGCGCCGTGGCCGTGATCATCGTCGACGATGGGCGTGGGCTGGTTGGCATGGCCGATGACGGCTCCGGCAGTGACATCACTATCCCCTCGGTGATGGTCTCGCAGGGCGACGGGGCGCGGATCAAGGGAGCGTTGCCGGGTGTCCGTGTCACCCTCAGGTCCGATATCGAGGTGCAGCGGTCGGACCTGACGGATCAGATCTCGTCCTTCAGCAGTCGCGGGCCGGGCTGGCGGCGATCAACTGGCGAGGTCTCGCCGGACGATTCGCCGCTGATATTCAAGCCTGAAGTCACCGCGCCTGGATCGAACATCCTCTCGGCGAAATGGGCTTCCGGTACGCAGGGCGTGTCGTTTTCTGGCACGTCGATGGCGGCCCCGCATGTGGCCGGCGTAGCAGCCTTGGTCAAGCGGGCCCACCCCGGTTGGGAGCCGGGACAGATCAAGAGCGCCCTGCTCACCACCGCCCGGCCAGAAATCTACGTCGATGGCAACCCGGCGTTCGGGGGTGGCGGCACGCTGGCGCCCGCGACGCGCATGGGGGCCGGCCTGGTGGATGCCTTGGCCGCTATCAACAGCGATGTCTTCATCTTCGGCGGTGAGGGTTCAGCTGTAGATTTTGGCTTCCAGGTTGCTTCCGAGCCGACGACGTTGACGCGTGAAGTCACCCTGCGGAACGACGGTGATTCCGATGGGACCTACGAGATAGACTTCGCATTTCTGGATGCCGATGACGCGGACGCTGGGGTTAGCATCCACGCTTCGAGTGAACAGATAACGGTGCCGGCCGGCGGTTCGGCGACTGTCGAGATCACGGCGGATATTGATCCGGCGATACTGAAGGCCTGGTCGCTGCGGGGCAGTGCGACCGGCAGCAGTGAGGCGCTGCGCGATATCGAGTATGACGGTTGGCTCACCTTTACGCCGGTCGGGACTGCGGTGGATCAGCCGGCGCGTGGGCTGCACGTGCCGGTCTATCTGCTCGTCCGTCGTTCAGCCGACATCGCGGTCGAGCCGTCCAGTGTTAGTGTGGAGGACTTCGGGGTTGACCACAGTGCCAGCCTGCAACTGACGAACGTATCTCCGGTCGCCGGCGTGGCCGAGGTGTTCACACTGGTGGGCCAGGACGTGGACGAAGGCGGGACCAGCGGCGCCGTCGATGTGCGGGCAGCCGGTGTGCGCAGCACGGCTGTGGCCGGGCTGGGCAACGTGTTGGAGTTCGCCTTCGCAACCCACGCCCCGAGGGTGCATCCGGCTCAGATTGAGCTCGACGTCTTCATCGACGTGGACCGGGATGGCACGGCCGACTACGTTCTGTTCAACGGCGATCTCGGGATCTTGTCAGGTCAGCAGGCATCAGGCGTCAACGTGACCGTGCTATTTGATCGAGAGACCAACGAGGCGTCTTTAGAATTCTACACCGATACCGATTTGCTGACGACGAACATCAATCTCCCCGTCGTCGCCGAGCACATGGGCCTCGGCGACGACGATTTGGCCTTCGACTTCTGGGTGTCTGCGTTCGACAATCTATCCGGCTACCTGACAGACGTCGTGCCAGAGCGGGCGTTCGAGACGCCGGCCCGGTTCACCTTCGACGGTGCGAGGCCGCTGTACGTCATTGATCGGCCTTCGGTGGATGTGGTCGACGCGCAGCGAATCGAGTTCTTCGTCGATCCGAGGGGGGCGCTCGCTCAGCCTTCGGCGGCCGGCTTGCTGATACTCTACGACAGCAGCATCACGAACGTCGCCTGGGATGCGGTCGAGGTCGATTTCGAGTATGAGCTTCACGATCTGGCCATCACCGCCGGCGAAGCAGTCACAGGTTTTGTCTACAGCAGCGACGTGAACGGGGCGTCCCTCGGCGGCTCCCCGATGTGGACTGGGCGGACTGACAAGGATGTCCGCTGGTACGGTGTCACTCAGTTCGATCTCGCCTCGCAACTGCCCGACAACGCTCACGCCCTAAAAGCCTCGCTGGGCTTAACGGGCCTGGAGGCGAGGTACTTGGACGACGAAGCCGATGCGAGCTGGGTAGTCGAGTTGCTGGACACGAGCATTGACAGCATCTGGCCGGCCGTGACTTACTACGCGGTCGATCGCGCGGATGTCGCTGCTCAACTCGGGCCTGTGGCGCGGGATGAGGAACTGGTAGAGGGGGAGGTCAATGTTTTCCAGTTCGATCCAGATCAGGTCTCGCTCCTGTCACAGCGTGCTGCCACGACTGGGCGCGTCTCACTCCGCACCAACATGGCTCTAGATCGGCTGTCGCAGTTTGTCGCTCGGCACCTGTTTGCGTGGGATGGCGGCAGAGGTACTTCCGTCTCAAGTGAGCGCCCGCCAGTGCTGCACATCAAGTATGTAGTGGCCAAGCGGTGATGGAGAATGGGGAATGGAGAATAGAAGCGAATCTTGTGTCATCTCAATATATGGGGGGACATGTAGGACGATTTGGTAAATCGTCGGGTCGAAATACCATTTCGACCTACATAGCCCCGAAGTATTGAGATGATACCGAACCTTCTCTGAACTGAGGGCGTTGGACGCCTCAGTAGATTCAGTCCTCCGCTCGTGTATCCTCTCGCCAGTTTTCAGATTCGTTAGCTTGACATTGTTAGATTTTCCGCAGTGACCGCCTTTTGATCGCTGAAGGTCTCCTGACCGAGGCGAAACGGCCTCGGTCAGGAGACCTTCGGCCATCGCGAGACGTAATCGCGAGACGTAATCGCGAGACGTAATCGCGAGACGTAATCCAACAATGTCAAGTTAGTTGCCGGCTTCTTGGGTGATAATAAGCGCCTGGGCGATGTCCTTCATGGGCCGGCGTGTGTCCATGCTCATCTTCTGGATTTTGCGGAACGCTTCTGACTCGCTCAGCTCTTGGCTGTCCATCAGGATACCCTTGGCGCGATCGACCAGCTTTCGGGTTTCCAGCGTATCTTCGAGCTGTTCGATCTTCTCATCCAATTGGCGAAATTCGTCGTATCGGGAGAGGGCGACCTGGATCGCCGGCTCCAGATCCGACTCGCTGAAGGGCTTGACGAGATAGGCGATGACGCCGGCTTCTTTCGCACGCTCGATCTTGGCCTCGTCGTAGTAGCCCGTCAGCAACAAGGTGGGCGCAATGCGCTCCTCGGTGAGCGTTTTCGCGGCGTCGATGCCGTCCATGCCTGGCATCTGGATGTCCATGACGACGATCTCCGGCCTCAACTCGCGTGCCAGGCTGATGGCACTCTGTCCATCACGTGCTTCACCAACAACGAGGTATCCTAGACCTTCCAGGGTTTCCTTGAGGTCTTTGCGCGTGAGATCTTCGTCTTCGGCGATGACTATTCGAGCTCGGTCCATGATTCATCTCCTATTGGGGATTTCGGGAAGGTGACAAGGGCTGCAACACCTCCATGGTTTCGCAATTCGAAGTGGCCGGCTAGTCCATCTTCGACCAGTGTGCGCACAATGCTGAGTCCGAGGCTACTGTCCAGTTGGGCATCGAAGTTGTCGGGGAGCCCGGAACCGTCGTCTCGGATCTCGATCATGATATCGTCGATTGTCTCTTTCAGCGTGATCGATACTGTACCATCGGATTGATCGCTGTAGCCGTGCTCGAGTGCGTTGAGCAGCAGTTCGTTGATTACCAGAGCACACGGCGTGGCCTGATTGGCCGGCAAGTATACAGTCGGACCGTCCAAGGCTAGTTCAATGGCCTTGTCGGGAGCGACAGCGCCCCTAGCCGTTTCTTTCAGGATGCGATCGCTCAACTGCCGGAGATCTACAATGCGCTCGCCAGGATTGTAGAGGAAATCGTGCACCGCCGCGACGCTCAGGAGACGAGCGATGCTGTCCTCCAACACATGGCGCGTCTCTTCCGACTCGGCGCGCCGGGCCTGCATCCGCAGGAGCGAGATAATGGTCTGCAGACTGTTCTTCACCCGGTGCTGGATCTCCTCCAGCAAAGCTTCTTTGAGCTTGAGAATCTGTTCTTTCTTTCGCTCCTGGGTGGCGTTGTGGATCATGAACAGTGCGCCGGCCAGCCGGGGCTTGCCAGATTCCCAGGGGAGCCACTGGCGCCAGCCGGCCGGGCTGTACAGCGGCACGGCTTTCTTGATCCAGATGAAGGCGCCCTCCTCGGCTTCTTCTTCGAGGCAGTGTCCAGCTTTTAGTGCGCGCGCCACCAGCTCGTCATCAGAATCGCGCAGGATCGACAGCCGCTTGCCGGGGAGGAGGTCCATTGTGCCCAGCCGGCGATAGAGATTGTTGGCCAGGCCGCTGGCATACTGAATCCGACGGTTGGTATCTACGATCAGAATGCCATCGTACTCGCCGAACGGTGACATGTCTTCCAAGCAAGGCATGAGGTGGTGGGATACAGCCCACTGAAAGTTTCGCACTGCCTCTTGGAATGCGCGGGACCGCCGCTGGTGCCGTTCGTGCTCAATCAGGGACTTTTCGATACTCAGGGCGCCAACGACCTGTCCATCATACTCGATGGGGAAGACCTCTTGAGTCACGACGGCGCCATATGGACCTTGCGTCTGCCCGTTCACATACTGACCGCTGCTGAGTGCCCGAAAGATCAAGGAATTCTCGATCGGGTTTGCCCGCTCACCCAGGACGTTGTCCGTATGGATAGGGGGAACGGAGTGAGGGCGGGCTTGCGCCACGACACCGATACGCTCGGCAGCCCCGATTGCGTAGAGCAAGACGTCAGCTCGACTGACATCTGCCAGCAGACCAACGGTGTCCGCGACTTGGTCCAAATACGCACCATGCTCGTGTTCCAGTCCGAGGTCGGCGTCTTCTGTGGCCATGTCAACTCCTGCCGCATCCGCAGCCGGCTGTTGTACCGCCATGCTACCGTGCTTTGCGAGAGATTCTTTAGCGTCTACTTCAACCCGCACTGCTCAGGCTATCGCCCTCGCAGTTAAGAAATGCGGAAAAAGGGGGTCGGTGGGGGGCGGCCGCCCCCCACCGACCCCCTTTTTCCGGTCTATTCTTGTGCAGGCACGAAGTGCCTGAGTAGTCACAAAATCCCTGATACACGGGAAGTTGCCCAAAGCTGTACAGCCCCGATATAGAACGAGGACGCATCAAATTCGATGCGTCCTCTAATGATGGTGTCGGGGCGCCCGGATTTGAACCGGGGACCTCTACAACCCCATTGTAGCGCGCTACCTGACTGCGCCACGCCCCGTTTTGCAATTGCCTATTATAGCAGATTTGCAGCGGTTTGCCAAATGCGCGCGAGATGGTACAATTCTCTGAGAAGAACCTGTCTCGATCATGTGGGAGGTAACCCGAATGACTGCACAACTAGCCACGCCGGCCCCTCCGGGCGTTGTACAGGAGGGTTGGACAGATGCCGATCTAGCCGAACTCGAAGCCATGGTCGCTGATTTGGACGACCTTACGCAGCAATTACCGGAGGATGATGGCCGCCCCATGGAAACTCGACGTCACCACAGCCAGATGGACCTGCTTATTCGATCTCTGGAACATCACTGGCGCGAGCGTCAAGATTACTGCGTCGGTGGTGATCAGTTCGTCTACTACAGCACGGACCAAGCTCAGGCCGTTATCCGTGAAATCCAAGCCGAGCAAGGGGAAGCTGAGCCGCCACCTTCTGGCTCGCGAGCTTACCGCGGTCCAGACTTCTTCGTGGTGCGAGATATCGACGGGAGTTACCTGCGTCAGAAGTGGGTCACCTGGGTTGAGGGGGGACGGTATCCAGATCTGGTCGTCGAGCTGCTATCGCCGTCCACGCGGAGTATTGACTTGGGTGAGAAGAAGGATTTGTACGAGCAGATATTTCGGACCGACGAATACTTCGTCTGGGATCCGTTCAACCCGACTCGGTTCCAGGGCTGGCGCCTGACCGAGGGCAGCTATGAACCGATTGAGCCAGACGAGCGGGGTTGGCGATGGAGTACGGTCTTGGAACTCTGGTTGCGACCGTGGGAGGGTGTCTTTGACAAGGATGATACCACGTGGCTCCGTTTCTACGACCCCGACGGGCAGTTGGTGCTGACTGGTGAAGAGGCCGCTCAGGCCGAAGCCGAGGCTGCTCAAGCTGAAGCCGAGGCTGCTCAGGCTGAAGCCGAGGCTGCTCAGGCTGAAGCTGAAGAGGCGCGTGCTGAGGCCGAGGCTGAACGCCGGCGCGCCGAAGCTGCTGAAGCTGAGCTTGCTCGCGTAAAGGCTCGCTTGGCCGAGTTGGAGGATGAGGCGTAGTTCGCGAAACCCCACAAAGAGGCCGCGTGTTCGTAGTGACGACTTTAGTCGTTCTTTTGAGTCCAGCAAAGCGACTAACTTGACAATGTTAAATTCGGTTCAGAAACAGCCCTTTGCTCGCCGAAGGTCTCCTGACCGAGCCCCGTTCGCCTCGGTCAGGAGACCTTCGCCCAGCATGCCAGACCCCGCCGCGAGTTCCAGTCGGCCAAAGAGCAGCCGCCTTCCACTCACGGCTACGATTTTCGCCACTCCTGATGGGAGTTCAACGGTTTTGAGTTCGCCCAGCGGCGAAATTCGTAGCCCAGAGCGACGTCCTGAGCGGCTAACGAGTTGAGCATCGTCGAAGGGTGGAGCGCTGTTTGCGGAACTCTGGGCGGCGCGGATGAGCAAAGCCCCCCGATTATTTCTTGAAAGTCCATAAGTCGCTACCACGAACGTAGCCTATTACCGGCTTGATAGCCAAGAATGATCTTAAGACCTGTCATGCCAGCGAGCACGCTTTTTCGCCCGCCGCAGCCGTTCTAGTGGGTCATCGTCCAACTCTTCGTCGGCATCCTTCTCAGAAGTCGGCTCCCTCTCGACACGGGCCGGCGTCGCCTGCTTGGCCGCCGGCGGTACCTCTGCCGTGTCTTCACTCGTCCGGCGACGACGCTCCCCCACACGTTGCTTCGCCTCGAACAGCTCGCCCAGCAACGGTTCCGCCGCTTCCTCAGTGCGCTGACCCCGCAGCCGGCTCACCACACTCGCCCACACCTCCGATATGTCCCGCCGCGTCACTATCACGCGCCGCACCGCCACGTCCAACGGGAACAGCAGCGCTGCGAGCAGCAACAGCCAGGCCCAAATCGGCTGGGATTGCTCCACTACCTCTAACGTGGGGGCGAAGGCCTCCGCGGGATCAATGCCGGCCCTTCCGCCGGTCGCAGTTGCTAGCTCGTTCAAGAGAGCTGTGTCAACCGCCAGCGTGTTGTACTCGGGAGAGTAGGGGACCACGAAGCCGGTCGTCTGTGAATCAACGGGGGCGCCATCCTCCGACTGCTTAATTTGAACCAGATGCGCACCGAGCTGAGAGACCGATAACCGCCCTGCGTAGCGACCGGCGGCCGTCTGGCGCAGTTCGACCTGCGTCGTCGAGAGGTCCGGGGCGATGATCTGGGCGGTGGTCTCCGCGAAGTTCCTCGGCCGGCCCGAGGCATCGAACGCTTCGACCGTAATCACCGCGTCACTGCCGTCTAGCCGGATGTCGCTGGCCAGCGTTTGCGACTGAGGGGCCGGCAGCGTCCAACTGACGAGCTGCGCAGCGAACTCCGGGAATCGGGCCCAGTCAAGCCACTCGGCGGCCCAGCGTCCGCTCAGGTCCGAAGTCCAGGCCACGGTGCGCCCCAGGCCGTACTGCCAGTGGGCCAGCACAGGATCACCTTGGGGCGAAACGAGAGCCACAACAGCCGCATCTTTCGGTGTGGTGCCATTGTAGCCTCGGAGGGCCGGCAGCGTGCTGGCACTCATCCCCCTCAGGATGGGACTGGAACTGGCGGCGGCCGGCCGGAACCGCTCCTCGATGATGTAGCTGCCGACGGCGCGGATCGTCTCCTTCAGGAAGATGCGGGGGACTTCGCCCAGCGTCGTGGCCGGGTAGTATTTGCCACCACCTGCTTCGGTCAGGCGCTGCAGGTACTGGGCGGATCCCCGGCCGGCGGCCACGATCGACAGCGTGATCCCTCGAGCGTGCATCTCGCGCACCAACGGGTCGTAACCGCTCGCGTTCGTCCAGCCGTCGGTCAGCAGGATCACGTGTTTGATTCGGGCCTTGCGGTCCTGCAGGCTCTCGAAGGCCTGGTCCAGGCCAGCTATGATGTTGGTCCCTCCTTCGGCGCCGATGCCGGCAATGGACGCCTCAAGCACCTCGGGGCTCACGAGCTGCTGTGTCTCCAGCGCCCAGCGAGCTTTCTCGTCGAAGGCCACGACGCCCATGTAATCGAGCCGGCCCAGCACTGTGCTGGCCTCGATCATGGCTTGTTTAGCGATGTCGACTTTGGGAATGCCGATTTCGGTCCGAATAGAGGGCCCGTCGGGATCGTCGCAGTGGCAGCGCCCCATGCTGCCGGACTTGTCCACCGCCATGACCAGCGCCACGTTCGGCTCCTGCGTACGGCTGCGGACGTCCATGTCCACGGGCAGAGCCTGCTCGATGGGCGAGCGGAGATAGCGGCCGGCGCCATAGGACGTCTCGCCGCCCACCATGACCAGGCCGTGTCCCAGCTCGCGCACGAAGGTCACCAGAGCCGCCATGGTGTCCCGAGGCAGCCTCTCGGCTGGCACATCGACGAGAACGATGCTGTCGTAGCTGACCAGCTCACTTAAGCTTGTGGGTAGGGCGGCCGGCGCGAGCGTCCTCGGGCTGAGCTGGGCAGCTTCCAGCGCGCTCGCCAGCGGCGCCGCTTCCTCGGCGGCTTCGGCGACGATGAGGACGCGTGGCACTCCATGAATGATGACAAAGGCTGTGGCTTGGTTGTTCTGTGGATGCGTGTCGTCGACCGTCTCGATTTGCGCGCGATAGCGGTGGAAGCCTCGCTCCTGAGCTGTGAGAGGGATAGCGTGGCGGCTCAGTCCAGGTGTCAGTTGGACGGTGCGCTCGTCCAAGAGCTGGTTGTCGCCGAATGTGCGCAGCCGGGCCGTTGTGTTGACCGTGCTGGCGATGACGGCCGTCAATTCAAAACGCTGTCCGATGCGCACCCCGGATGGGGCGTTCAGGCCGGTGAGAATGACTTCCGCGCTGCCGGCTGGCGGAGAGAGCGGTACCACATCGATTTCGATGCCGCGGGCTGCAGCCAGGTCGGCCTGTCGCCGTGCCTGACCGACGTTCTCCTGACCGTCCGACAGCAGGATGAGGCGTTTCTCGGTGTCTTCTGGGAACAGGGCAGTGCCCAGTTGAATCGCTTCGGCGATGTCGGTGCGCGTGGTGGCCGGTACCGAGGCGAGTTGCCTCAGACGTGTGTCGTTCGACGGGAGTCGCTCCACCAGCGCGTTTTCGCCGAAGACGACGACGGCAGCCTGGTCGCCGGGGGGCATGTGGCGAAGCGACTGGCGAATGAACTCCTCGGCGCGCGCCTGCTCCGCGGCCGAGACGCTGTCTGAAGCATCGATTACGAAGACGGTGGTCGTGTTGTCGGCCGGTCGGACGATTTGGGCGCCGGCCAACGCCAGGATGATGCTGGCCAAGATGACGAGCCGCAGGACGAGGCTCAGCCAGCGGCGGGGGTGTGGCAGTCGCCGGCGCGCGGCCAGCCCCAGCGCCGCGGCGGCCGGCAGCAACAGCAGCAGCCACAAGGCCTCGGGGTAGATGAAGGACAGACTCATCGACACTTTTCAATGGGCAACTGCTCAGGTAGCGGGGACCCTTGCGAAGGTTTGCCAATCGCATTCGGGCTGAAAGGCCCCTCGCCAGTCGAAAATCGACCTCTTGCCAAGGCTCTTCCTAACCTTCGCAAGGGTTGCTGAATGCTTACGTGAACAGCACGACTTACGCGCTGACTGCTCAAAACGACCCTTCGATACGGCTTCGCCTACTCAGGATGCGTTTTGAGCAGTCAGCGCACTTTGATAAGCTCGGGACGCTGACCGCGTAGGTCCTGTCAATGATTTGTGATCTCATGGGCTGTTTGCGTTGAGTGGTCGCAGGGTGCCGGTAACGCGGTCGAAGAGACGGCCCCCCTGCCAGCTTTGGATCAGCAGGACGCGCCCGTTGACGTCGAAGAGCAGGACGTCCGAGACATCGCCTCGAAAGCCGCCCATTTCGAGGCGCAGGCCTGTGAAATCGTTCAGGGTGATCTCTTCCGGAGAGCCGGCCAACCCATCGCGCATCTGATCGAGCATTTCGTCGACAGTGCGCGCTTGCCCTGGGCGTATCCAGACGAACTCGATCTTGTAGAGGTCGGGATCGTTGACCTCGCGCGGCGGTAGCTCCTCGCTCCGGTAGTTCTGCAGACTGACGTACTCACCCTCGCCGTCGACGAGCCAGCCGGCCGGGTAGTCGAAGGCGTAGCCGGCCGTCGTGTTGCGGTAAGTCTCGCTCAGCTCGATCTCGGGGACCACGGTGGCCACTTCGGCTCCCGTGTCCTCGATGTCGGGGATGGTGGGGGCGGTTTCAGGAGCGAGCGCGATGGTCGGTGGTAGAGCCATCGCTGTCGGTGTTGGTGGCTCCGCGGGGGGTGATTCTGCGAGCAGACTGCATCCGATCAGCAGGCTGCCGAGGATGAGGAATGGAGCGTAAAACGTAAAGCGTAAAACGTAGGAGTGTAGAACGTGAAAGCGTTCAACTCGCCGCGGGCTGTGGGCCGTGGGGTATCGACTGTGTGGCGCGTATGGCGTGACTTGTGTCATGCTCGGAGCCCTCGCAGGCGTGGCTGGAGTCGAGACCAGGCTCGTGACAGGGTAGAGCGTTGGTAAACGAGCCATTCGATGACGAGCAGCGCCAAAGCGATGAAGGCCAGCGGCCTCCAGAGTTCCCGTTGGCCCAGAGTCTGTGGGGGCTGACCGGCCTCGCCTCTGACAGCGCCGGCGATGGGGAGCGTTGCGCGCGGCGTGATGGCGGATTCGGCCGGCGAGAAGAGGTTGACGCCGAAGAGTGTCTCTTCGACGACGTTGTCCTGACTGTGAAGTGTGAGTTGATAGACGCCGAGCTGGTCGGTGTCGTCGAAGGTCAGTTGACCGCGTTTCGGCGCCCGTGTGACGGTGCGTCCGTCGGGGTAGGTGAGTGTGACTTGGTCGACTTCTGGAGGTGTAGCGAGCGCCACAGTCTCGCCGGCCTGGATCTGAGCCGGAGCCAGGCCACGCACGCCGGGCGCCAGGAAGCCCATCAGGTTGGAGAGCAGGAGTGGGAACGCCGGCCGCAAGACCAGGTCCGAGTCGCGCAGGTCGAATGCGAGCACGGCCACGCGCCGGCCATCAACTTCGCCGGTGAACAGCAGGGGCCAGGAGCGATTCTCACTGTCTGTGAGTGTCGCCAGCGGTCGCGCCCAGTCAGGGAGCGGAATGGCGCTCGCCTCCAGGATCTGGAGGCTGGATAGGTCGACGTAGCGCATCAGTGGGTCGTTACGGGAGGCTAATTGTGAATTGTGAATTGTGAATTGTGAATTGTCGAGCGTGCCAGTCGGAGTGAACCAGGCGGTCCCTTCGACAGAGCTTGGGGCAGGGCCGGACTGTGGGGCGATGAAGAGGGCATTGCCAGGTGGTTCGACGGGGGGGACGGTTCTGTCGAAAATTGTCAGTTGTGTCGAGCGTGTTTCGTGTTTCGTGTTTCGTATTCCGGTTTCGGTGTCTACGTCAGTGGGGGGAGTTGCATAGTCGGTTGGGCGGATGGTGGTGAGTTCGATGTTGGGCAGCAGTCGCAGGGCAGTTTCCAGGAAGAGGTTGCCTTCGCTGACCAGGAGGACGGGCGCTGGATCGCCCCCGGTGCGAGTGACCCATGCTCGATCGTCCACAGCTAAGCCATCATCACCGTCGAGTCGGACTTCGACTTGCTGAGTGGTGGGGGGCAAGTCATCTTGGATGATTTCGGTGGTGTCGCCGGCGGGGATCGTGATCTCCTGAGCATCGAACAGTTGGCCGTCCACGTAGATGTCCAGGCGGCGCGAGGCCGTCTCGCGGGCATGGTTAGACACCTGGGCGAAGAGGGACACGGCTTGGCCGGCGGCAAGCTCGCGCACGCTGAGCGCACTGACAGCTTGGTTGTCACCGTGTTCGCCGATGGGGATGTAGCGGACGGCAGCCGGCACTTTCGTCTCGGGTATGTCGACTTGGCCATCGGATAGGATGATGATCTCGGCCTGGCTCTGGCGGGCGGCGATGGCGCCGGCCAGGCTCAGGGCGGTGGGGAGATCGCTGCCGCCATTTTCGGTGTGCAAGCTGTCCACAGCGTCTCGCGCCTGCCGGCGGTCTCGCGTGCTGGACACGAGCACATTGGGCGTGCGGCCGGCGGCCATGACGGTCACGCGCGCGTCGTCGGGCGTGGTCGTGATGAGGGTTGTGGCGCGGGTTTTGGCGGCGTCGAGCCGGCTGGGCTGCACGTCGGTCGCGGCCATAGACGCGGAGGTATCGACGATCAGAATGAGGCTCTGGCCGGCGGCGCCCTGCGTTGGCAGAAACGGTCGGGCCAGGGCCACGATGAGGGCAACGAGAAACAGGAGTTGGAGTAGGAGCAGCAAGTTGCGGCGCAAGCGTTGCCAAGGGGCGTTGGCCTCGTAATCGCGCACCAGCCGCTGCCACAGATAAATGCTGGAGACGGTGTGGTCCTCGCGCCGCAGTTTGAGGATGTACATTGCGATGACCACGGGCAGCAGGGCAGCGAGCGCGAAGGCAGCCGGCGTAGAGAAGTTCATCACGAGCTGCTTGCTTGCTGCATCCGATGGCCGAGAGACTCCAGCCATTCCTGCTCGAGTTCTGCCAGTGTCTTGCCCAGGATGTTGGCGTAGTCTACTGTTGGCGCATGGCCTTTCCGCAGGTATTGGTGCTCCTCGGAGGCAGCTTGCCACAGTTCCTCGATGGTATCGAACCCGTAGGTCTTGATCAGGTAGTCGACGAACGACGACCACTCGTTGTAGCGGAGGTCCCGCAGAGAGAAGCAGTCACTGAGCCCGAGCTCGTGGCTCACGCTGGGGTCGAAGGTGAGCGTGTCTTCAAGGGGTAGGAAGAGCTCGCGGCGGCGATAGTCGCGCACCGCGGCGTCGAAGTTGGGCCAGCCCTGCCAGGGCGCCCAGGTTTCGAGACTGCCCCAGCTGGCCAGCCCCTCGCTCAGGATGATGTCGCCCCCGTCGCCGAGCGACTCGAACGTCACGTAATGGGCGAGCTCGTGGGCGGCGACCGCCATCACTTGAACGCGACGCGTATCCTCGTCAGCGAAGATAGTCATCAAGGGGCCAGACTCAGTGTGGCCGTAGTAGAGGCCTCGCGCCGGGCAGTTCATGCTGCGCACCACCGGGCTGGTCGCTGGGGCTTGGATGGACACGCGGATGCGCTCCTCCGGTACATCGGACTTGAGACGCTTGGCGACGCGGTGCAATTCCTGCTCGATTGCCGGCCCGATGTCGTCGATGCGCTGGGTCCAGTAGTTGTCGGGGGTTCCGTAGAAATCCAAGTGCTCGGTGGAGGCGATGAGGTCGCCGGCCGGCGTCGGTTCTGGGGCTGCCAGATCGCGCGGGAGTGGCGTGCCGTAGATGACGATGGCCGGCGTCGGCGTGGGAGTGGGCGTGAGCGTCGGCGTGTTGGTCGGCGTCGCCGTGGGGCGTGGCGTTGGCGTCAACGTCGGTGTGGGTGTGAGGGTCGGCGTGGGCGTTGGTGTCGTGAAGAATGGCGGGTTGGCGCTTGCGCAGCCGGCCGTTATCGATAACAGAAGAGTCATAAGAGCCAGAAGGGCCAGAGGGGCAAGTCGCTTACTATTTTTCATAGAAGTTTCGTGCTGCACGTGTTGTTCTCCGCTCTCTATCTCGATGCGCTATCTGCGATCAGCCCAGGACGCCGCGTTGTTGCAGCAGGGCGAAAATCAGGCGCTCGAACGGCGCCGTCGTGTCGACTTGGGCGTAGGCGATGCCGCGCCGGCTGCAAAACTCGCGAATCTCCTCGAACCAGCGCTGGACATTCTCGCGGTAGCTGCTCAGCAAATCAAAATCGGCGGTCACTTCGATGGGCCGGCCGGTCTCGGTGTCGATGAGGCGCAGGTCGCCTTCCAGCATTGGGTCGATCTCATCGGGCGATAGTACGTGTAGAATGGTAATCTCGAACGGTCGGGATTGCAAGGCGCGCAGGCCGTCTTGCCAACTTGGATCGAGTAGGTCGGTGATGAGCATCAGTGGGCCGGCGCGCGGCGTCTGTTGGGCGTAGCGCTGGAGCGACGTGCGCATGTCGGTCGTCCCGTCGACGGCGAGGCCGGCCAGGAAGTCGAACAGGGCGAAGGTCTGCTGCTTGCCACGGCGCGGGCGCATAGTTTCTGCCAGGCCGGCGTTGAAGGCGCTGACGGTGACGCGGTCGAAGCCGGCCAGCGCGATGTAGCCTAGCGCTGCCGTCGCGCGCTGCGCGTACCACAGCTTGTTCGGCGCGCCCCAATCCATCGAGCGGCTGGTATCGATCAGCAGGTGCACGGTCAGGTCCTCTTCCTCGACGAAGAGCTTGACGAAGAAGCGCTCCAGCCGCGCGTACACGTTCCAGTCGATCTGCCGGAAGTCGTCGCCGCGCGTGTAGTTGCGGTAGTCGGCAAACTCCACCGACTGCCCGCGCTTCGGGCTGCGGCGCTCGCCCTGAATCTCGCCGGCCATGGCGCGTTTGCTGAGGATGGCGAGGCGTTCGAGTTGGCGCAGGAATTTCTCGTCGAAAAGTTGGTTCATTGCTGGAGATTAGGGATTGGAGATTGGGGATTGGAGATTCAATCTCTAATCTCCAGTCTCCAATCTCCAATTTCTGCTATGCTGATACCTTCACAGACTCCAACACGCTCTCAATGATCGCATCCGCCTCCACCCCCTCCGCCTGGGCCTCGAAGTTGAGGATGAGGCGGTGGCGGAGGGCCGGCTTGGCGACGGCGTGCACGTCGTCGTAGGCGACGTTGTAGCGGCCGGCCAGCAGGGCGTGGATTTTGCCGGCCAAGATCATGGCCTGCACCCCGCGCGGGCTGGCGCCGTAGCGCACGAACTGTCGCACCGCGTCGGGGGCACCGGCATCGTCGGGGTGGGTGGCTTTGAGCAGGCGGGCGGCGTGCTCGGTGACGTGGCTGGCGATGGGCACCTGGCGGGCCAGTTGTTGCATCCCCATAATGGTCGGACCGGCCGCTACTCTTGGCACTTGCGGGACGCTGGCGCCGGTGGTGCGATCGGCAATCTCGACGAGTTCGTCGACGGACGGGAATTCGACGTCCAGCTTGAAGAAGAAGCGGTCGAGCTGAGCCTCCGGTAACGGATATGTGCCCTCCATTTCCAGCGGATTCTGGGTCGCCAGCACGAAGAAAGGCCTGGGTAAATCGCGGGTTTGCTTGGCGACGGTGACCTGGCGCTCCTGCATGGCTTCCAGCATCGCCGACTGGGTTTTGGGTGTGGCACGGTTGATCTCGTCGGCCAGGACCAGGTTGGCGAAGATCGGGCCGGCTTCGAACTGGAAGTGGCGCCGGCCGTGCTCGTCCTCGACGATGATGTTGGTGCCCACGATGTCGGCCGGCATCAGGTCGGGCGTGAACTGGATGCGGCTGAAGGAGCAGTCGATGGCCTGGGCCAGTGCCCGCACGAGCATGGTCTTGCCCAGGCCGGGCACGCCTTCCAGGAGGGCGTTGCCGCCGGCGAGCAGGGTGATGAGCGTCTGCCGGATGAGGGCCCGCTGCCCGACGATGAAGGTGCCGACGGCGCCCTCGATGGCCATGGCGATTTCGCGGAATTGGTCCGCGTCAATGGCGCGTTGGGTCATTGCGTGTATTCTCCGTGGTCTTTCATCATGGCCGGCAGGTGCTCTGATTGATTCTCGCTGCCCCGTATGGTATCATCATTATCGTTTGAGATGTGGTATACTTGTTGAGAGTAGAAAATGATATTTCTTCACTGCCGGTCCGCGAAAAAAACAGGATTTCAACCTTAGCGAGTATAGTTCAGGAAGGGAGCATAACATGAGTACTATTCCAGTCGATGTGTCGCCGGAGACATATGAACGATTACAGGATCAGGCTCGGAAGGTCGGTAAGAGTCCTGGGGTGCTGATACGTGAATTCTTGGAAGAAGCCTTGGATTCTGAGATGCAAGTGCAGCCTCGGACGGCACGGGAGGTGCTGGAAGCAGCCGGCCGAGCCCGACCATTGAGTGAAACCTTGCGCCGCAAAATCATCCCAGGTGTCACGCTCGAAGAAGTTCGCCAATCTTTGACACAGGCCGATGGGTCATCTCTCAGCGACATCGTCTTGGAGCAACGTGGACCCAAATCATGACTGACTATTATCTGGATGCCAGTGCGCTAGTCAAGCGCTACGCCGATGAACTTGGAAGTGGCTGGGTCCGCCAAATCACTGATCTAAGTGCCCAGAATACCATCTTGCTTGCTGAAATCACGCTGGCAGAAGTGGCTGCGGCTCTGGCAGCCAAACATCGAGCGCCGGCTGGTGTTACTCGCGAGCAAAGAGATCGCGCACTGAGCCGATTCTTGCAAGATTGTGATGAGCACTTCCTGATCCTTCCCGTAGACCGCCTGATTATTGATCGCGCAGTCGAGTTGACCCAGGACTATCGCCTGCGTGGCTACGACGCGGTTCAACTGGCGACAGCGCTTGTGAACAGTGATCTTTTACAGTCAGCCGGCGTTCCTCTTCCCATTTTCGTTGCCGGCGATGACGATCTTCTCGTTGCCGCCAAAGCTGAGCAATTCTCAGTTGATAACCCCCTTCTCCACGCTGATTTGGACTCTTCTCAATCAGCTGAGTAGCTCTCCTTCAATTTCCTCTTTCAATCTGTGATGAAGTAGATGAGTGGGCTACCCGACGATGAAGGTGCCGCCGGCGCAGTTTCCCAACCCCCCACACGATGAGCATGCCGGCCACCCCAATGGCGACGGCCAGGGCCAGCCGGGCGGCGAACACGTGGGACGAGGTGTAGGGGCCGGCCGGCAGCCACTCCAGCGGGACGGCTACCCATGCCAGGAATGATTGGGCCACGGCATCGGTGACGAATTCGCCCGCTGCCAGGATCAGGCCCAGGAAAGCCACGATCAGGTTGCGCCGTTCCTGGGCGCGCGCTTCCCGTTCTTCGAAGCGGGCGCCTACCAGATCTAGGGCTGATTGTGCTGCTTCCAGCGTCTCCTCGGCGTAGCCGATGTGTTGTTCTGCCTGAGCGGCGGTTTCGCGCAGCAGGGCCAGTTGGTGCTGAATCGGTGGCGCAGCGGCCAGATCGAGCTTGGCGGCCGCCTGGCCGGCATTAGAGGTCTGGATCGTCAGGGTGCGGCGCAGTGAACGCAGGTCAGACACCGCGACGTTGAGCCGGCCATATTGCTCTGCCAGCGCTTGTAGTTCGGCTTCTTCACCGCCGGCCGCCGTCACGCCTTCCGGATCGATCAGCAGCCGGTGGGTGGTGGCCCACAATGACTTGACCGTTTGCTCGACTGCCGGCGCGACAGCCTGGCACTGACGACGCTGGCTCTGAGCGCGGTGCAGGGCCAGCTCCAGCGCCAACAACTGGCCCTGCGGCGCCCAGGTCCAATCCTGAGCCAGCGCTTCCTCTCCGGCGGCGGGGCCAAAGATAGCGTAGATGGTCCGGGCCTCGGCCCCGTTGCCCCGTGGAGTGTCCAACAGCCACAACTGGCCGTGAGGCGTGACGGCACTCAGCGTGCTGTCCCGCGGTCCGGGTGGAATGGCGGACACCTGATCGGCGCCGGTCTCGCCCGCGGCGACGGCGGCCTGGCACAACAGGGTGTAGCCCCACAAACCGCCGGCCAGCGGGCAGCGGGCCACGTTGATCTCGCCCTGCAGGAACCGCTCACGCAGTGCCGGGTCGCGCCCCAGGTCCAGGACACGCCATACCTCGGCCGTGAAGGCCTGCTCGCATTGGGGGCAGATTAGTTCAACGGTTTCAGTTTGGGCCATTGTGTTTTCCTCGGATCGGTGGTCAACCCTTCGACAGGCTCAGGACAGGCGGATTGCGGCCTACGGCTCGGGCGAAACGGATTAACGGACGAACGGATAAATGGATGGGGTGTTGGTCCTTCGTCGTTCGTCGAGCAACTGCCATCCGCTGCGCCTGGATTCCACCGCTGGAGTAGAATCCTCTGCTAAAACATAATACGCAGCTTTCCGCTTCAACGTTTCACGTGAACCCTGTCCCCCCTCCCCATATGTGTCAACTCAACGGTTCGTAGTGAGCCACGCAGCACTAGCGGAGTGGCGTTTGGTACGATATGTTACGCTCCTACGGCACTCCACTACGTTCCGTGCCTGACTACGAACACGTTTGGTGGCTTGAGTTGACGCGTATGTCCCCCCTCCCCATATGTGTCAACTCAACGGTTCGTAGTGAGCCACGCAGCACTAGCGGAGTGGCGTTTGGTACGATATGTTACGCTCCTACGGCACTCCACTACGTTCCGTGCCTGACTACGAA
>JAANWY010000310.1 GCA_018263655.1 Anaerolineales bacterium
GGGGGTGCGGCTTGTTCGAAGAACCGTCGCAAATCCGCACCCCCTTCGACTGGGCTCAGGACGTCGCTTCGATACGGTCTCCACTTCGTTTCGACCTACTCAGGATGCTAGTCCTGATACCTCCTGAACGGTTACGCGCAGGAATCTGCAGGAAATATCATGACGTACACACAACGCGCCAAACCAAAGGAGCAACATCATGAACCCGCAAGCAATCATCAAAGCAGAGAAGAAGTACATCGTCCAGACTTACAAACGGCCGCCCTTCGTGCTGGAGCGAGGTGACGGTGTGTACCTGTACGACACCAAGAGCCAGCGTTACACCGACTTCGTAGCCGGCATCGCCGTCAACGCCCTGGGCTACAACCATCCAGCCGTGCTGCAGGCTCTGCGCGAGCAGGCCGAGAAGCTCGTCCACGTCTCGAACCTGTACCACACCGCCCCGCACGTCGAGCTGGCGCAGCGCCTCGTTGAAAACTCGTTCGCCGATCGCGTCTATTTCTGCAATTCGGGCGCGGAATCAATTGAGTCGGCCATGAAATTCGCGCGGCGCTGGGCGCGCGCTCATTTCGACGACGATAAACACGAGTTTCTAGCCTTCAGCGGCAGCTTCCACGGCCGGACGATGGGCGCTCTCGCTGCGACGGACCGCCTGAAGTATCAGGAACCCTTCGAGCCGCTCATGCCCGGCGTGACCTTCGCCGACTTCAATGATCTCGAGGATGCTGCCGCAAAGATCAGCGACACAACCTGTGCCGTCATCGTCGAACCGATTCAGGGTGAGGGGGGTGTGCGGCCGGCCGATCCCGAGTTTCTAGCCGGCCTGCGAGCGCTGTGCGATGAGCGCAACGCTCTGCTGGTCTTCGACGAAGTGCAATGCGGCCTGGGGCGCACCGGCACGCTGTGGGCTCACGAGGCTTATGACGTCACGCCCGACATCATGTGCCTCGCCAAGCCGCTGGCCAATGGGCTCCCTATTGGCGCCACGCTGGTGACCGAGGGCGTGGCGGACGCGATCCACGTCGGCGACCACGCCAGCACCTTCGCCGCTAACGCCCTGGTCTGCCACGTAGCGTGCGCTGTCTTCGACGTGGTGAGCGCCCCCGATTTTCTGGCCGGCGTGTGCGAGAAGGGCGACTATCTGCTCGATGCGCTGCAGAACCTGGACGCGCCCCAGGTGGCGGACGTGCGTGGGCGTGGGTTGATGGTCGGGGTGCAACTGACGGGCGAGGCCGCGCCAGCGATCCAGGCCGGCTACGAAAATGGTTTCATCCTGGTGAACGCCGGCCCCGACGTCCTGCGCCTTGTGCCACCCCTCATCATCGAAACCGACCACATCGACGCCCTCGTCGACGCGCTGCCGGAGCTGCTGGAGGCCGTGGAGGAAGCTGTGTGATGGAGTTGCGAGGCGCCACCCTGGCCGATGCCCAGGCGATCACCGATCTGGTCAACTACTGGTTCCGCGAGACGGGCGACGTGCTGCCGCGCACGCTGGACAACGTGTGTGAGAGCATCTGCGATTGGGTCGTCGTGGAAGATGACGAGGGTGTCGCGGGCTGTGGTGCGGTGGTGGTAATGGGGCCGGATCTAGTTGAAATCCGATCGTTGGCCGTGCGCTCCGACTTCCAAGGCAACGGGGTCGGCCGGAAGATCGTGCTGCAACTGTTGAAAGACGCCGAGGAGCTGGATGCACCGACTGTGTTCACGTTGACCAAGGTGCCGGGCTTTTTCGAGAAGCTGGGCTTCGAGGTGACCCGGAAAGAGAGTTTCCCGCGCAAGGTTTGGAAGGACTGCGTTCGCTGCGCGAAGTTTCCTGCGTGCGATGAGCTTGCGATGGTGTACGTGGGGAACGGGACGGAGACTGCGAATTCATTCGGCGGCTGATACGAGAAACGTGTTAAAACACGTTCCGCTCCACCCAACCTGTTTTAACAGGTTTCGCACTAGCAGCCGCCGAATTCATTCGGCGGCTCGGCGGCCCTCCAGACGGCGAACGCGTCACGCGAGCTGCCGCACGCCGCTCACGCCGTCCTGCTCAATCAGCTCACGCATGCGCTCGTCAACGCCGCGCACGCGCCATTCGACGACGACCTGTTCCTGTGATTCAGACTCGACTTGGTCGTCCCCAGCCGCTCCACCACTGCCACCTTCGGCTGCCGCAGCGTCAGATTCAGAGTCGCCGGCACCCTCGGGCGCACTGCCATCTTGGGAAACCGCCAGCGCATACTGGATCGAGGGCGCGAACCGCATGACGCCGCTAACCCCCTCGACGAGGCCCTCATCGTATTCTTGCAGGTACAGGGTCAACCACTGGCGAGGAACCCATTCAAACGCTATCTCTTGGCCGCGCCAGAACCCTTCGCAGCGGTACGGCGGCTCCGCTTTCGTACAGCGGAAAAACGCCTCGCCGAAACCATTGTGCCAGAAGGAGCGCTGAACGTGCACTTCAATGTCGTAGGCGTTGGTGCCCGGCTTATCCAAGAACCACTCCCGGGCTTGCATTCGTGGGTCCATCAAGCTTCCCTTTCTCTTTTCAGATGCTTTTCCGACTGCGCCTGTATTTTAGCTGGATTCGCGCAATCTGACAAGTAACTGATGCAATTATTGGGATGCAGGCCCTGCGCGAGCGAGCGCTCACGGTGCGAGGCTCACAAGAACACCTGTTTAATTCTAAATTGTGAGTGGTTAATTGTAAATTGTCAATGACATCCTGGCAAGAGAGAAGCTCAATTCACAATTATCAATTCACAATCCACAATTCACGATTAATGAGGAGGTTTTACACAAGTGCAAGACGGACATCGACCCAAAGTTGAGAAAGTTGTGCTGGCGTACTCCGGCGGTCTGGACACGTCGGTGATTGTGCCCTGGCTGAAGGAGAACTACGGCTGCGAAGTGATCGCCTTTGCAGCCAACATCGGCCAGGGGGAAGAGTTAGAGGGGCTGGAAGAGAAAGGGCTGAAGACAGGCGCCAGCAAGGTCTACATCGACGATCTGCGGCGCGAGTTCGTCACCGAATTCATCTACCCTGTCGTGCAGGCCGGCGCCGTGTACGAGCGCAAGTACCTGCTCGGCACGTCCTTCGCACGCCCGCTGATTGCGCGCCGGCAAGTCGAAATTGCCGAGCTAGAGGGCGCCGACGCCCTAGCCCACGGCTGCACTGGCAAGGGCAACGACCAGGTACGCTTCGAGTTGACGTACAAAGCTCTGAACCCCAAGCTCACAGTCATCGCCCCGTGGCGCGAGTGGGACATCCGCTCCCGCGAGGATGCTCTGGCCTACGCAGCCGAGCATGACGTGCCCGTGACGGCAACGGAGAAGTCGATCTACAGCCGCGATCGCAACATGTGGCACATGAGCCACGAAGGCGGCCCGCTGGAAGATCCGTGGAACGAGCCGGACAAGGATGTCTTCACGCTCACCGCCGATCCCGAAGATGCTCCGGACGAGCCGCGCTACGTGACAATCGAATTCAAAGAAGGCACGTCGGTCAAGATTGACGGCGTCGTCTACGGTCCGGTGGAGTTGATTGAGGAACTCAACGCCATCGGAGCGGAGCACGGTGTCGGGCGCACGGACCTCGTCGAGAACCGCCTGGTGGGCATGAAGTCGCGCGGCATCTACGAGACGCCCGGCGGCACGATCCTGACCCTGGCACACAAGGAGCTTGAATCGCTGTGTCTGGACCGCGACACCCTCCACTACAAAGACGTCGTGGCAGAGCGCTATGCGGAGTTGGTGTACTACGGCAAGTGGTTCACGCCACTGCGCGAGGCGCTGGACGGGTTCGTGCAGCAGACGCAGGAGCCAGTGACGGGTGAAGTGAAGATGAAGTTGTACAAAGGGAATTGCACGGTGGCCGGCCGGCGCTCGCCCCACAGCCTGTACCGCGAGGATTTCGCCACTTTCGGCCAGGAAGACGTCTACGATCAGACCGACGCTGTCGGCTTCATCAATCTGTTCGGCCTGCCGCTGAAGGTGGAGGCGCTGATGGACATCGACGGCACGGGCGTCTCCCGCTACAGCAAGCCAGACTACGCGAAGTTCAAGCGCGACTGAGAAAAAGGGGAACTAATGGAAACTGGAGGGAATTCAGAGGAACTAAACGAGGCACGCCGGTTAGCTCTGGCCTTCGTCTGGAGGTTGGAGTAGTCGTCGTACAGCCGGGGGGCTGCTGTTCTCTGGGTCGAGAATGGTGAGCCCTTCGGCTTTCGATGCACGGAGGAGCCGGCTGTCGGCCGAAACCATCACGAGGGGATCGTCGACTGAATCATCAATGCTCAATGCAACAAGCAGATGGAGAGCATCGGTCGCATTGACATTATGCCGAAGGATATACTCAATCGACGACCGAGCGGTGTCGCGATCAACCGGCTCCTCCTGCATTGACGTAGTTTCAGTTAGAAGCCAATCTAGTGCTACGGACATGTCATGGGGCGTCAGATCACCTCGATTGCGCTTTCTAACGAGCACAGAGACCATCTCCGTAACAGTCCAGTAGTTGAGGTAGAATCGTTCGAAGGGAACAAGGTGGAATAGCTCGTTCACGACAGCTCGTCCTGGCTCGGCTACGTAGCGTTTGATCAAAGCGCTTGCGTCGAAGTACAAGTACACGGAGGCTACTCCTCCCGCATGCGGATGATCTCAGCAGCGAGGGTCTCGCCCGGTTTCAAGGATCGCCCCACGCGTTCCTGGACTTCCTCAATGGGGATTTGGAGTGCTTGCTTGACATCTTCCCGCGTGATACCCAGGGCGTTGAGGATTTCGTCACTTAGCCAGCCTTCCCATTTGATGGTATCAGTCTCAATCATTCTCCGAATTTGAGCCTCCGCGCTATTCGGATGAATATAGGACTCAGCCATCTCTTCAGTCTCTTCGGTGACTGATTTGTTGGGATAAGCAGTTCGGGTTTCACGTACGGCTGTCCGTTCCAGGCTCTCAAGATCCTCGGGGTTCATCAAGACGGCCTTTGGTTCGCCGTGACTCTCAATGAGAATGCGTTCGCCGGCCGCAACCCGATCGAGCAGATCAGACAAGTTATCACGTGCTTCAGTCTCGGTTATGCGAGTGATCATTGTGGGCTCCATTTCGCTCTAATCCACAACAATTCTATCATGTTAACCATGTACGGTCAACGAGTGAGGTAAGATCATGCGAAACATCCCAAACGGAACCATCACCGACATCGCCGGCTTCACCGCGGCCGGCATCCACTGCGGACTGAAGCCTGACAACAAGCTGGATCTGGCTCTACTGGTATCGGAGCGGCCCTGCACCACCGCGGCCGTTTTCACCACCAATCGCGTGAAAGCGGCCCCCGTACTGTACGACCAGGCGCTGCTGAAGCGCAATGCCGCCGGCATCCGCGTCGTCGTCATCAACAGCGGCAACGCCAACGCTGTCACCGGGGAGCAGGGTCTGGCAAACGTGCAGCGGACGGCGAATCTCACGGCCCAGGCGGTCGGCTGTGAACCCAATCAGGTATGGGTAATGTCCACCGGCGTGATCGGACAGCAGCTTGATATGGGCAGAATCGGCGCCGGCATCCCTCAAGCCGCCAACGCCCTTTCCCGCGACGGTGGTCACAGTGCCGCACGCGCCATGATGACCACTGATACTGTACCGAAAGAGGTAGCGGTCAAGATCCCACTGCACGCCGGCGAGATCACCGTCGCCGGCATCGCCAAGGGCGCCGGCATGATTCACCCCAACATGGCCACGATGCTGGCCGTCATCGCCACAGACGCAGCAGTGCCGGCCCCCCTGCTCGACCAAGTGCTTCGGCACGCCGTGGATCGTTCCTTCAACTGCATCAGCGTGGACGGCGACACCAGCACCAACGACACCGTGCTACTGCTCGCTAACGGCGCAGCCGGCGTGCGCATCGACGATCCGAGTTCAGCCGACGCACGGCAGTTCCAGGAGGCGATAACGGCGGTCGCCACAAGGTTGGCGCAGAAGATTGTGCGCGATGGTGAAGGTGCTAGCAAGTTTGTGACGATCCAGGTATACGGCGCCCCGTCAGCCGGCGAGGCCAAGCAAGTCGCCATGTCTGTGGCGCAATCGTCGCTGGTGAAGACCGCCCTGCACGGCGAAGACGCCAACTGGGGGCGTGTGCTGGCAGCAGTGGGTTACAGCGGCGTTGAAGTGGACGCGGACCGGATTAGGGTGTGGTTCGCATCGGGCGGGACGATCGACGAAAGACAGAGTATCCAAGGGGAAACACAGCAGAACGTGGAGGCCCACGCGGGGCAGTCGCTGCAATTGGTGAAGAATGGCCGGCCCTACCAGATTGACGAGGCGATTGCCGCACAGATCCTGGCCGGCGCGGACATCGACATCACCATCGATCTCGGGCTGGGAGGAGGTGAGGCTACGGTATGGACCTGTGACTTATCGGCTGAGTATGTCAGTATCAATGCACACTATCGAACGTAGAGGAGCTGGACAACTTCACCGATTATGCTTAATTATCGGTGTAAGCGTTCAGCTACCCTTGCGAAGGTTAGGAGCAGCCGTGGCAGCGCCCAGGCAAGAGACCGATTTTCGACTGGCGAAGGGCACCTCGACCCGAATGCGAGTGGCAAACCTTCGCAAGGGTCCCCACCACCTGAACGGTTAATTATCGGTTAGCATCCTGAGCGACGTCCTGAGCTCAGTCGAAGGGGGTGCGGCTCAAGCAACGCTTCGAGGCAACCCCGCACCCTTCGATACAGCTTTCGCTTCGCTATAGCTTACTCAGGATGCTGGTCAACATGCTGGTCAACATGCTGGTCAACATGCTGGTCAACGAATTGAGCATAATCGGCAACTTCGTTATCAAGGGGAGCGATCATGAAACTCTGGGGAGGACGTTTCGAGAAATCAACCGATGAGCTGATGGAGCAGTTCAACGCCTCCATCGGATTCGACCGCCGGCTGTATAACGCCGACATCACCGGCTCGGTCGCGTACGCCAAAGCGCTCGCGTATGCCGGCCTCATCACCGAGGCCGAACGCGACACGCTCATCGACGGGCTGGCGCAGGTGCGCGAGGAATTCGCCGCCGGCACCTTCGAAATCAAAGCCGGCGACGAGGATATTCACACCGCCGTCGAGCGCCGGCTCCACGAGATCGTAGGGGACGTCGCCGGCAAGCTCCACACCGGCCGCAGTCGCAACGACCAGGTGGCGACCGATGTGCGTCTGTTCTTGCTCGATGCCATCGCTGAAGTCAACGGGCATCTGCGCAATCTGCAGGCCGCCATCGTCGCTCAGGCCGAGTCGCACCTTGATACCCTGATGCCAGGCTACACGCATCTGCAACAAGCGCAGCCGGTACTCTTGAGCCACTGGCTAATGTCGTATTTCTGGATGCTGCAGCGGGACCGCGAGCGCCTCGATGGCTGCGCTGAACGCACGGCCGTGCTGCCCCTGGGCGCCGGCGCTCTGGCGGGCAACGCCCTGGGGCTGGACCGCGCACGCCTGGCCGAGGAACTGGGGTTTCGCGATGTCACACCCAACAGCATCGATACCGTGAGCGACCGAGACTTCATCGCCGAGTTCCTCTTCTCTGCTTCACTCATCGGCGTACACATCAGCCGGCTGGCCGAGGATCTGGTCCTGTTCTCGACAGATGAATTCGGTTTCGTGCAAGTCGACGAGGCGTATGCTACCGGCTCTAGCCTAATGCCACAGAAGATGAACCCCGACTCGCTGGAGCTAGCGCGGGGCAAGACCGGCCGGCTCATCGGCAACCTCGTCGGGCTGCTGACGACGCTGAAGGGTCTGCCGTCGACGTACAACAAGGACCTGCAAGAAGATAAGGAACCGTTATTTGACAGCGTCGATACGCTTGTGATAACCTTGCCTGTCGTAGCCGGCGTCGTCAGAACGCTGCGAGTGAATAAGACGCGCATGGCGCATGACTTGAGCGATGCAATACTGGCCACGGACCTGGCTGACTACTTGATGAGGCGCGGTGTGCCATTCCGTCAGGCGCATGGCATCATTGGCCGGCTGGTCCGTAAGGCAAATGCAAGCTGCATCGCCTTGAGTCAGTTGGCCGTCAAAGACTTCCAGGCCGAGCACGCTGCTTTCGACAGCGACGTCTACGAGGTCTTCGACTTTGTACGTTCAGTTGAGGCTAAGGACGCAGTGGGAGGAACCGCGCCGGCGGCGGTGAAAACACAAATTGCAGAGGCCCAAGCGTTGCTGAACGCAGCGAGCGACGATTGACAGTTCAGGACAAAGGATATGAAAGACAACAGGATCTTGCGAGTAGCCTTCCAAGGCGAACGCGGCGCCTACAGCGAGGCCGCCGCAGTTGAGCACTTCAACGGCGAAAACATCGAGCCGGTCCCGTGTGAGACCTTCGATGAAGTATTCGCCCGGGTCGAAGACAGCGACTGTGACCGGGGCGCCGTAGCCATCGAGAACTCGCTGGCCGGCAGTATCCACCGCAACTACGATCTGTTGCTGGAGCACGATCTCTCCATTGTGGATGAACACTATCTGCGCATCGTCCACTGTCTGATTGCTCACCCGGGCGCCGCGCTCAGCGACATCTGCCGCGTGTACTCGCACCCCCAGGCGCTGGCCCAGTGCGAAAGCACGCTGGACTGGCTACCCGGCGTCGAGCGCATTACGACCTACGACACGGCCGGCAGCGTGGAGCTGATCAAGGCCGAGGGGTTCAAGGATGCCGCCGCTATCGCCAGCCGGCGCGCCGCGCAGGTGCACGACATGGAGATTCTGAAAGAGGGCATCGAGGACAACCCCGAGAACTACACCCGCTTCCTGATCTTGGCTCGTGAGCCCATCGAGCCGCCGCTGCCGGCCAAAACGTCCATCGTCTTTGCCACTAAGAACGTCCCCGGCGTGCTCTTCAAGAGCCTGAGCGTCTTCGCCCTGCGCGACATTGACTTGGCCAAAATCGAGTCGCGCCCGCTCAAGGGGAAGCCGTGGGAGTATTTCTTCTACCTCGATTTCGTGGGCAGCATGACCGAGGAACGCTGTCGCAACGCGATTAATCACCTGAAAGAGATTGCCAGCTATCTCCGGATCCTCGGATCGTATCCCAAAGCAGAGACGTAGCACCCAATATCACTGAAATTATGATATAAGCTCCAAGGCCCGCCCTCAGGCCGTCAAAAGCGCGCCCGGGGACGGGCGCTAGAGCCTTATATCAAAACCTCAGAATATCAGGGGGCGGTGGGAGCTACCGCAGGGAGTAGGCAAGAATGCAAGGCAAGAGTGTCGCAGAATCCAGGACTGTCATGAGTCAGTTGATGATGCCTTCGGATGCTAACCCCAGCGGCAACGTTCACGGTGGAACGCTTATGAAGCTGGTTGACACCGCCGGCGGTATCTGCGCCATGCGGCATGCCGGCAAGACCGTCGTCACAGTCGTCGTGGATACCCTGACGTTCCTACAGCCCGTCTTGGTCGGCCATTTGGTGATGCTGGAAGCGCACGTTAACTGGATCGGGAAGACGTCCCTGGAGGTCGGGGTGAGAGTCACCGCCGAGAATGTCCTGGATGGCTCGGTCGTTCACACGTCGTCGGCGTATCTGGTCTACGTGGCACTGGACGAGGCCGGCAAACCAACGGCTGTACCTCCGCTCGCCGTGCAGACAGAGGAGGAGCACCGAAGATGGGGGGCCGCCGAGGCGCGGCGGGAACGCCGGCTGCGGGAGAAGTCGTCTCACACGTAGCTTGGCAGATGAGCAGACAAAAAAACG
>JAANWY010000311.1 GCA_018263655.1 Anaerolineales bacterium
CTCCCTCCTCGATGGATGATGGTGACTACTCGGGCACTTCGTGTCTACATAAGAAGATTGCGGAAAAATGGGGGTCGGTGGGCGGCTGCCACCCACCGACCCCCATTTTTCCGTATTTCTCAACGACAGAGGCAGCAGCCTGAGCAGTTGCAAATGATACACAAAAAGCATACTATCAGAACATTACGGTGAACATTACGTCAGCGGGGTGGTTTGACGGCGAATCGATAACCCACTCCACGGTCGGTCTTATAGTACGGTTGTCTACAGCAGGCCAGTGATCAAAAGGAGCATTCAGCTACCCTTGCGAAGGTTAGGAAGAACCTTGGCAAGAGGCCGATTCTCGACTGGCGAGGGGCACCTCAACCCGAAAGCGATTGGCAAACCTTCGCAAGGGTCCCCACTACCTGGACAGAGTGAACACACCGATGGTATAATGGGTTAATGGGTTACGTTGCTTCGCAATGTGATTTGAAAGGTGCCGGCTCTATACTTAACGCCATTAAGATGAGCCAGGTGACCGGCACTTGCCTGTAGGTCCACTAGGGAGAGCGCCAAGTGTCAGAAGGCTTGACGGATGAACTCATCATCGCCTGGAACCGTCTGTCCTTCCTGCACCAGGTCACCCAGCTCATGCGCCAAATCACAGACCCCTGGCAGCTTTCGCTGGAGTCTTTGCGCTTGGCGGCCGACACCATCGAGGCCGAGAACGCCTTTGTCGCTCAGTTGCGTGACGATGCTCTCGACTTCCAGTGGCTGGAGCCGTGCTACGATGAAAGCGACACTCGCCGCATCCTCGTTAGCTTGCAAGATGCGGGCGGCATCCTGATTCGTAACGGGGCTGACGCTTGCCGCAAGACGTTCCCGAGGCTGCCCAATCTGCACAGCTTCATGGGCCAGCAGCTCCAAGTGACCGCCGGCCCGCCACCCTTCATCGGTCTGATCAACCGGTCGACTCGCCGGTTCACCACAGGTGACACGCAGCTTTTCGAAAGCCTGGCCGAGCAGATCACCACCGTTATCGAGACCGAATCGTTACACGCCGAGCAGATTCGGGCCGAGCAACTCAACCGTGAAATGGAGATCGCGCGGGAAGTCCAGGCTAGCTTCCTGCCGGCCCAACTGCCCGAGCTGCCAACCTACGACTTCGCCAGTGCGCTGTTGCCTGCGCAGATAACGAGCGGTGATTTCTACGACGTTTTACAGTGTCAAGATGGCGGTCTTGGGTTTCTGGTGTGCGACGTGGCCGGCAAGGGTGTGTCGGCCGCGCTGCTGGCAGCCGGCATCCGGGCGACGATCCGCGCCGGATTGCAAGAGGGCAATGCCCCCGGCGAGGTGCTGCAGGTTAGCAATGCGGCGCTTCTGGAGGACATGGACCGCACCGGACGCTTTGCCACGGCCATGCTCGTGAATCTTGCGCCAGATAGCCGCGAGCTGCAATACGCCAGCGCCGGCCACACGGCCGCCCTCTGGCTACAGTCTGGCACCTTGCAGGTAGAAAGATTACCCAGCACAACGCTGCCCCTGGGCGTGCTGCCAGACATTGACGCTACCAGCACCTCGATTGACCTAAAGCCCGACGATGTTCTCCTGATTTACACCGACGGTCTAACAGAGGTCGAGAACGAAGCAGGCGAGATCCTGGGCATGGCCGGCGTCACCGACGTCCTGCTGGCCACGCACCCGGCGCCGGCCCAGTTTATCCTCGACAGCCTCATCGAGGCCAACGAGGGCCACCGCGGCCACACACCCATCGCGGACGACCTGACGTTGCTCGTCATCAAACGACAGCCGGCAGACGCACCTGTTCCCCAATAACTGCACATAGTCCGAACGGTCATGGACGTCGTAAACTATGAATAGATACGTGGCGGCCATAATCACTGGCGTCTGATCCGCCGGCTGCCCACGTGATACTCCTGGTAAAGCTGGGCGAGGTCTCCTGTCTGCGCCTGCCTGTGCGTCGCACGCAGACAGGTGCACCGCACAGGCAGGCCCGACCGATGCCCCCCTACGTCTCGGTCAGGAGACCTTCGACGAGCAGGAAAGAACTCGACGAGCACAGAAGAACTTCGCAGAGGGCACTTAGATCCGTCAACCTGTTCGTTTCGTAATGTACTTCGTAATCCCCATGCCGTAGAATTGCGAATGATACTTGTAACTGTTCAGGTAGTGGGGACCCTTGCGAAGGTTTGCCAATCGCTTTCGGGTTGAAAGGCAATACCCGTGAATGAATCCCGGTTACCCTCCCGCAGGTTACGGCATAGCCTGTGTTGGAATATCAAACTGCTTCGAGAAGTAGCATTTGCAAGCCAAAAACCGTCCAAACCTGCGGGAGGGTGAACCGCTCTACCGTTCATTCACGGGTATTGGTCAGCACAGGCTCTTCGGCGGTGTCTTCTCAATATATGGGGGGCATGTAGGACGATTTGGTAAATCGTCGGGTCGAAATACCATTTCGACCTACATAGCCCCGAAATATTGAGATGATACCTTCGGCGATCAAAAGGTTGTTTCTGAACCGAATTCAACATTGTCAAGCTATCCATTGGGCACCGTCGTGACAACAACGAGAAAGGTCTTCTGAATGAGACTAGTTTATCTGCTGTCGATATTCGTCGTTCTCTTGGTCTCAGTCGTGATCCCTAGTCCGGTCACAGCGCAAGAGCCAATTACGAAAGCGGCCGCCTGGACTTTGCCAACCCTGGCCGGCACAGACACGTTGCGGCTGGAAGGCTACCGGCCCGTCGTCAGATTTGACTTAATCATCCCCCCTGGCTGGCAACCCTCCAGTTTCTCGCGCACCGGTCAACTGGTGCTCGACTACCGCATCAGCGAGCTCGCCATAGCCGGCGGCGCAACCCTCACCGTGCGCTTGAACGGCGAGGCGGTCTCGTTCATTGCCTTCAAGGAGGCCGGCGCCACCGTTGCCCTTGATCGCAACGCCGGCTCCCTGAGCTTCGACCTTCCCACCGCACTTCTCCAAATCGGTCGGAACACCTTGCAATTGGCCGCTTTCCTGCCGCTGGAGGAGGACGAGGACTGCATCGTCCCTAATCATCCAGCGCGCTGGCTGGAGATTGAGTCAGATAGTCGCATCAATCTGTCGTTGGAACCAACCGAAGGCCCCCTCAATCTGAGTGATTTTCCGGCCCAATTCGAAATCATTGGCACGTTGGAGGGCACACAGATCACCTTTGTGATTCCGGAAGAGCCGGATGATCAAGAATTGAACGCGCTGTCGGCCGTGGCCTTCGCTATGGCCCGCGAGATGTCGACGCAGCCGGCGTGGTCCGTGACCACAGCCACCGATTTCGACACCGCTGAGACCGCCGGCCCCGTCGTTCTGATCGGCGCAGCCGGCCAAAATCCCCACGTCGATTCGCTGGCGCCAGCGGAGGGAGAGGCCGGCTGGCTCCGCCTGGCGCGCGCGGACTGGTCGGCCAGCGAACCGGTGCTCGCCATCGGCGGCGTCGACGGCCAGGCGGTTCTCCGTGCAGCCAAGGCTCTGCTCGACCCGCTGGCCGTGCTGCAGATGGCGGGTGAAATAGCCACCGTGGATGAGCTGCCGACGGTGGAGCCTGACCCCCTGCCTGAAGTGTTTAGCTTAGCAGACCTCGGCTACGATGACCGGACGGCCCGCGGGCTCGGTGAACAATCCTTGATCTATGCCTTTGACGTGCCCTTTGCGTGGGCACCCAGGGATGGCCGGCTGGAGCTGAACTTTGTGCACTCGGCTATTGTTGACCCCCAAATCGCGACGCTGACTGTTTTCATGAATGGCCGGTACGTCACGGATATCCGGCTCGATGTACCGGAAACTGCGTCCAACTCGATTGAAACCACAATCCCACAGAGCCTGCTGAGGCCCGGGCGCAACTTTCTGCGTTTGACCTTCAACTTCAGTACACCGATTCAGTTGTGTGAGGGCGGACCACCGGCGGAACCCTGGGCCACCGTGCGTCCGGATTCTGCCCTGTCGTTGCCCCACGGCAACCGTGGTGGCCGGCTCACGCTGGATGACTTCCCGTACCTGCTCTCTAGCGAGGTCGATTTGGCGGATCTTGCCATCGTGTTGCCGGCCCAACGTACCACAGAGGACCTGACCGCTGCCCTCGACCTGGTGCGCGTTTGGGGCGGTTCGGATAGCGAAGTCGCGCCACGCTGGATGGCCGCTGAAGAAGTGAACGAGGAGGAGACAAGACGCTCCCATCTCATCATACTCGGTGACTTTCCACGCCAGCCGGCGCTGCAAGACCTCAACCCGCACCTGCCGCTCCCCTTCAACACCCCGAGCGGCGAACTCTGGTCGAGTTACGGCATTCGTATCCCAACGAATCGCCCCGATCTCGGCACGGTTCAAGCGCTGCGGTCTCCCTGGGCCGAGAACCGCGCCATTCTCGTGGTGGCCGGCGTCAACCCGAAGGGCTACGATCGCGCACTTCGGCTCTTGACGGAGCCACAGTTGCAGGCCGCGCTGGACGGCCAACTGGCCGTGGTAGCGGGTGATGACGAAGTCCAAGCGCTGGAGATTTATACGCGAACCATTCCTGACCTGGGTACTGTGCCGGCGGTCGGTGCCGCCGACCGCTCTCTCCGTGGACTCTTCGGCTCCGACAGCCCGTGGCCGGCCATCATCCTCGTTGCTGCGGCTTTAGTAATCTTTGCAGCCGTCAGCACCATAGGCCTACGCTGGTATGGACGGCGCCAGGCCGCCCAGTCCGGGGGGCATTAGACATGCGTGATATCTCGAGGTGCAATTTGTGACGTCGACATCAACGGAAATTCTGAATGGGGCCAGAAGCACGGCTGAGCATCCTGCCGGCAAGTCCACGGACCATCATCGCCCATCCCCCTTTGCGGTGCGACAGCCGTGGGAGCTGTACGCATTGATCGGGACCGTGATCGCGGAGAGCGCGCTGATCACGCTGGGCAATTTGCCGCACATGTCGGCTTGGTTGTTGGCCCTGCTGGCGGTCGGCGTCGGGCAGGCGCTGCTGTTGCCGGCAACCGCTGCCTGGCTCACCGGATTGGGCGTCGTCGTTGCCTGGGTGTTGTTGCGTCAGGCGGCCGGCATCTGGATTCAGCCCGAACTCTTTCAAAGTCTGTTGGAACTCGCCGGCCTGAGCCTCAGCGTCGTCCTGGCCATTCGCTTTCGGCAGATCTGGCAACACCAACAAGAGGAGCTACAGGAACTGCGTGAACTCGAAGACTTGCTTGTGGCCGGCGAGGTCGGTACGGGATTGCTCCCACGCGAGGTTGCCGAGCTGCGCCTGGAGGAAGAAATCGACCGCGCGCGGCAGTTCCAGCGCCCGCTCGGACTCCTGCTAGTGGAGATCGACGCGCTGCCCAAACTCGAGGCAACGGACGTTCAATTCAGGCAAGTCTACCAGGCCATCACCCGCCAACTGACGAGCGCTTCGCTGGTGCACGACATCCCGTTTCGCGTCGGTCAGAGTCGGATCGGGCTGATCCTGCCGGAACGGTCCTGGGATGACCTGTACGACGATGCCGAATCCATCGTCAACGCGCTCCACAGCGCGACGTTCCTGGATCGAGAGGAACAGCCACAGCCGGCACACGACTACATTCAACTGACCGTCGGGTTGGGCACCTACCAAGGCGAACGGGTCGAGGAAATCGATTTGATGGGAGCTGCGGAGGATTCCCTCGACATCAGTCGCGATCTGGCCGGTCTCGGAGAAGTGTCTGTGTCAGCGTACGCCATGCCGGCCGCCGGCGTCGTGGAACCGAAACTGGTACTCGGGGAGGAGGAAGAGGCAAGCTCGTGATCGGTTTTGTCGTTGCTTCTATCATTCTGAGTGCACTGATGTGGCACTGGCACCGCCGGCAGCAGCGGCACGAGGCGCGCATCCAGCAGATGCGAGTGCGCGTCCACGTCAACGGCATTCGTGGCAAGTCGACGGTGACGCGATTGGTGGCCGGCGTCCTGCGCGAAGGAGGGTTCCAGACCGTCGCCAAGACCACGGGCAGCGCGGCGCGCATCATCTTCCCCGACGGCAACGAAGCCCGCATCAACCGCCGCGGAGCCGCCACCATCGTCGAGCAGATCGACATTGTGCGCCAATACGTCACCCCCGAGACCGAGGCATTGGTCATCGAATGCATGGCGGTGACCCCGCTCTACCAGAAAGTGTCCCAGGAGCAGATCGTTAAGGGCAACATCACCATCATCACCAACGTGCGCGAAGATCACCAGGACGTCATGGGCGAAACGTTGCCCGAGATCGCCGACGCGATGTCGACAACGATTCCGTACGATGGTCTTCTCATCACCGCTGAAGACCGAGAAAACCTGCGGGATCAGCTCGAAGCCAACGCCCGAGCGCGTGGATCGGAGTTTCTCTACGCCGATCCGGACGGGATCACGGATGACGAGTTGAAGCAATTCGACTATCTATCTTTCAAAGAGAACTTGGCGCTTGGCCTGGCCGTTGCGAACGTGCTGAACATCCCGCGCGACGTCGCTATGCGCGGCATGCGCAAAGCAATCCCCGATATCGGCGTGGTTTTCGTGCAACGAGCGATGGTGGGTGAAAAAGAGATTGTGTGGGCGCCTTTGTTCGCTGTGAATGACCGCGAGAGCACGATTATGGGCGTCGAAGCCCTGCGCCCGTACCACAAAGCCGACGCCACGCGAATCGGGGTGCTGAACAATCGCTATGACCGCGCGGTACGAGCCACACAGTTTGCCGAAATTGCGGCCGGCGACCTGAAGCTAGACTACTACATCACATTTGGCGCTTACGAAGAGCAGGTCACAGAACGAATGGTGGAAGTGGGCTACCCGCGTGAGCGCATCATCAACCTGGGCTTCAGCCAGAATCCAACCCTCGAAGACATCCTGGATACGATTACGGGCTTGATCGAAGGCGATCAGGGCCTGCTGATCGGCATGGTGAATATCCACACCCCACAAGCTGAGCTGCTGATGGAATTCTTCCACCACCTGAAAGTGGAACAGCGGGCAAGCAGTCGACTGACCGCCGACTTGCCACACATTCCAGAAACTGTGCGCCGCCGGCGCTATCTAATCAGCCACTTGCTGACCCAGAGGGAGGCTCAGTAAACGCCGTGCACGAATACGCCTTTGACCAAGAACTCGTGCGACTGGCCATTCTCCTGGGCGTGGTCGTCAGTATGCTGTTCTACGACAAGTATCGTGTCACAACAGGTGGCGCCATCGCACCCGGCTACATGGCCCTGTTCTTTCCACGCCCGACTCACATCGTCGTATTGTTGTCGATCGCCGTTGTAACAAACTGGGTCGTGCAACGCCACCTGCGCCCGCGCTACATGCTGTGGGGCCGGCGTCTCTTCGAGTCCGAGATCCTCATTGCGCTGATCCTGCAGACGGTCTGGGTGGGAGTGTTGGTGCTCTTCATCCCGCAGCTACCCGAACTGGCGCTGCTCTACGGCATCGGATTCGTGCTGCCGGGGATCATGGCTCACGACATGGGCCGGCAAGGCGTGCGCGCAACGGTGTGGGCGGCCCTCGTCTGCGCGTTCATCGTGTTCGGGCTCATCACCTTGATCGGCGGCGTGCGCGACATTTCCGGCCTGTCCATCTCCGCGGCCGGCCCGATTCGCAGTGCTCAGGCTGAGACATACGCCTATCCCCGCGAGTGGCTCGTCATCGGCATCGTCTTCAGTGTCGCCGTCAGCATGGTGCTGTACCACCGTGGTTTTTTCCTGCGAGATCTGCTCGCCGACCCGCTGCGTACGGGTGGGTTCGTGACGGCCGGCTACCTGGCCCTGTTCGTGACGCGGCCGTTGGACCTGCTGTTCGTGCTGGTCTGCGGGGCCATCACCTACGTGGTCGTCACTCAGTTTTTCATGAAGCAGGCGATCTTGTTCGGGCGCACCAAAGTGGCCGCCATGTTCCTCACGGGGATGATGATTACGTGGCTGGGAGAGATCCTGCTGGCGGCCGGCGGTTTCGGTTACGTTCCATGGAGTGGATTCAACGCCATTGCGCCCACCATTATCGCGCTGCTCGCCAACGACGCCCAGCGGCAGTATCCCCACCGGACGATTCTCGGTGTCGGGCTCTCGACAGCCGTCGTCTTCGTGCTCATGTTCGCGCTGGGGGTTGGTTACAGGCTCTTGTTTGTACCGAGTTGAGTTGATCGTAGGAGGTAGACCTTGGAAATTGAAGAATTAGCCGGCGCGCGCGCAGTCGTCAAGCTTGAGGGCCGGCTCGATGCGAACTCTGCTGATGAAGCAAAAACCACGTTGAAGAACGCGGCCGCAGCGGGGGAAACGCACCTCGTCGTCGACATGGCGGACGTCAACTTCATCGACAGCAGTGGCTTGAGCGCTCTGGTCTCCGGTTTCAAGGCCGCCCGTGAGCAAGGCGGCACCCTCGCTCTCGTCAACGTAGGTCCTCAGATCGAGATGGCGCTGAAGCTTACGCGTCTGAACCGCGTTTTCGCGATTTATGACGACGTTGAGTCAGCTCTGGCAAGCTTCGAGGTCTGACCTTTCTACCGCAGTGTGTTGCGCAGGCCGGCCATGAGCGTGAGTACACCCTCGTAACCGGCCCCGCCGCCGGCCCGGTAGTCATTGCGCACGTGGCGTTCAATCTCCAGATGCACGAACGAGTTGCGTAACCCCAGACTATCCAGGTGATCGCCTTGAACGTTAGTGGTAGCGCACAGGTAGTAGTCACCGTCTTCGGTATCACTGGGGCCTTCGGGCCAGCCGCAAACCCCCATCCCGATGTGGCCAGCTCCATCGACAGCGGCATCCGTCAGCACGAGCGGGCTCTCAGTAAACACCAGAGGATCATCGGCACCGTGAGACCCGACGATGTCGGGTTCGCTGTCGCGGTCGCGAGCGCCGTGAAACTGAATGAACCAGTAGGGGGCGCCGGCCACCTGGCCCCGGCGAGCGAGGTGAAGCGTGAGCGCGTGGAAGAGGTTATCGCTGTTGTGGGCCACGTCGGCGACGGCGTGGTCGCGGCCGTTGGCGTAGCGATGGGCGCCGGCAAACATCACGGCCCGTGCACCCGCTTCGACGAAGGCTTGCAGGGCCATGTCCTCGCTGTAGGCGTCGGCCTTCACGTGCGGCGCCTGGTAGACGCGGGTGCCGGCGGTCGCTGGTCGGACCAGCACGGCGCCCCAGCCTCGGTAGTCGGGATCGCCAGGGCCGACGCGCTCCATGAAACCGAGTGCCGGCCCATTTGCGACGTCGTTCACGTAAACCAGCTTGTAGCGCACGCCCACAGCATCAAGCGCATCAATCGCTAACTGGGCAGCCTCAAGATCAGCAGCCAATACGGCATCCAACAATGTTGCGAAGTATACGTTCGTTGTGGGGTCGGTAAGGGGTATGAAGGTGTGGCTGGATCGGCCGCCGACACTGTCGTCAAACTGGGCCATGAACGCGGCGCTAGAGAGGGTCTCGATATTCGGTGCAGCATAAAGCGGCGTTGTCACGCCGTAGAGCGGGCTGAAAATGAATAGCACACAAAGCATCAACAGAAGAATGTGTTGACGCCGTATTCTTCTTCGGCGTTTCTCAAAGAGCATGGGAGTCTGTCTCCTTTGGCTCACCACTCGAAGACAGATCTCGCTTTCGGCAGTCTCGCAATCGTAGCGTCGTACGCCTTAGACTCAAGACTTTGCGCCCCTGGCTTTCGCGCAGGTTTGCCTTTTCGAGCAGTGAAGTTGTCTTTAGCTGATTTGAACTCTCAGGTGCTATAACGGGCTCAGGGGTCGTAGGATACGGACGACTTGTGAGATTTCAGAAGTTGGTTTATGTGAGCCTCTGTAACCATGTAACCCTGACTTGTCTCCGTCTGCGCTAGCAAGTATACTGGAGAAAATGATGGTTCAGTGCGTCCTGCGATGAATGTGTCGTGAATCTTGAGAGAAGTGTATCTCTCCCCCAACTGCATGAATGCGCCCGTCAGTCAGGCATGAACTTGTAGCCACGGCCCCAGGCGGTCAGAATGTAGCGCGGCCGGCTCGGGACGGGCTCGATCTTGCTGCGCAGCCGGCTGACGAGCTTTTGGATGGGGTAGTCCTCCATGCCTTGTTCGTACTCGGGCCAGACTTTTTCCCAGATCTCTTTTTTCGGGCAGACGCGGCCGGCGTTCTCATAGAGAAATCGCAGCAAATTGTATTCCTTGTTCGTCAGTCCGTCCACGCGTTGCCCGTTTACCCAGACGACCCCCATCTCGTCATTCAACTGCACGCCTTTCGCCGTCGAGATCGTCCCTGAGCCGTTGGCCCGACCGTCGTATACCACGCTTTCAACGGCAGCGCGCAGATCCTCATCGTCTGCACCGCGCTGCTTGGCGTCGAAGAGGGCGGCGGCCGCCGCTTGAAAGAGGGCCGGGTGACCCCCTGACTGCCCATAGACAAGGTCGTGCTCCTCCTCGCTGAAGATCACGCCGGTGTTAGTCAGCGCTCGGTCGATGAGCTCATTGGCCTCGCTCTTGGTGAAGGCCGGCAGCTCTTGGCTGACGAAGACCGAGGGGAACGGTGACCCGCGCCAAATATCCAGATCGTCTCCCAGCGCCGTCAGTGGCCGTTCCGTGGCGATGACCATGGCGAACACACGGGGGGTGCGCCGGCCCAGCGAGCTCAGCATGCCCAGGAAGTGGCGCGTCGTCTGCTCTGCGCGCTCGGTGTCCGTGCGGACGACCCATTCAAACTCGTCGAGCAGAGCGATTAAGACGCGATCGTCCCACTCTAGGTCGTCCAGTACGTCCTGTACATCTTCGAAGCTAATTTCGCCCTTCGCGATCACGCGGTTGATGGATGCTTGCAGATCGCCCTCGACCTGGCGGGACACGCTGCGGAGAAGCCGGCGCCAGAAGCGATTGGGGGTGAACTCACCGAGGGATTGGCAGTCGATCCGACACGGGAGGTACGTGTCGGGGTCCAACCCTCGCTGCGCCCCGACCTCGGGGTCGGCAATGCAGTTTAGGAGTGACGTCTTCCCCACGCCCAACGGTCCGTATACGGCGATATTGGCCCGGCTCGGGCTGCGCAACTGGTTGAAGATAAGCGAAAGGGCACGCTCTCGCCCGAAGAAGCCCGACGGTCCGACCGGCACGTGGTAAACGAAAGGGTTGCTCACTTGCTGCACAGGTAAATGTCTCCTCGTTAAAGTGGATCTAGTAGTGCTCGGCAGAAATCCTTCACCAGTTAGATCAAGACAGCATCCCTTCGACAAGCTCAGGACGTCGCCTGAGTAGCGAAGCGTATCGAAGCGACGTCCTGAGCTTGACGAAGGGGGTGCGGCTCGAACCTAAGTACCGTACTATCCTGAACCCGCACCCTTCGATACGGCCTCCACTGCGTTCCGGCCTACCCCTCGTCAAGC
>JAANWY010000312.1 GCA_018263655.1 Anaerolineales bacterium
GTATATTTATGAGTACTCGGCCCGATTTCTAGCATCAGATTAGCGAGTTTCGGCGGAGGTGTCAAGGGCCTAGTCGAAAATCGGCTGAATTTGGCTAATCGGCGAATTCTGCAACACTCTCGTGATTGTATTGTAACACACAGGATGAGAGCGGGAAATCATCTGCGCCGCCTCCGCCGGCGTTTGCGTTTTCGCTCTGGAGGCTGTTCGGATTTCTCTGTCTCCTCGGGCGGGCTGGCCCAGGCATTGATTTCTTCTACCGTGCCGCGGTAGAAGAAATCGCGTGCCTCTCGCACATCCTGGTGTGTGATATCTGCGAACATAAAGAATTTCTCGGGATAGCTCCCATCGGTCTGACGTGCCATGTCGATCAGACGGTCAATGAGTCGCTGCTTGGCGGCGGCGGCGGGCTGACTGGCTGCCGCTTCACGCGTACGTTGCCAGTCCCAATCGAAATCCTCCCGGCAGACCAGCGTCAGCCAGTGGTCGTTGAACGTAAACTTGAACTCTCCTTTGCTAGGGATGTGAACCGCAGACAGCATCTCGCCACCTTTAGGCGGTGGCCGGCGGATGTGGCCTAACTCTCCAGCTTGGCCGACCACCTTCTCGGCTGCGCGCTGAACCCGGTCGTAGGTCTTAGCGTCGATGACGCCGGCGTCCTTCAGGTAGGCGTAGAAATCCCGCACGGTGATCACGTACTGCCGCTTCTCGTCCACACTAAATGGCCCCAGGACTTTGCGGCGCCAGAACTCATTGACGAACTCGCTGACGTGGAAATCTCTGAGGTGATCGATTTCGCTGACCTCTGCACCTTGGTGATCCAGAAACCAGATGAACAGCTCTAATTCGTTCCATTGATCCCCCAACTCGTTGGGATCGACTCCTTGCTCGTAGAGCCAGGTGATGAACCCCGTAGCCCATTTCTCTTTGAGCACTGGGTCCCAGGAGTCGTAATGGGTTGCGATGTCTTCCAGAACCTCTTCTACGTCGGCGTCCCTGGTGGCTGGCACTGTGTGCGGTGTGTCGGCGTGCGGAACTGGGGGGAGCGACGATTGTCTTCTTCTGGCCATAATACTTCTCCTTCGCAAATCCTCAATGTTTCGGGGTTATGTAGGTCGAAATGGTATTTCGACCCGACGATTTACCAAATCGTCCTACATGTCCCCCATCTATTGAGAAGACACGAATTATACAAGTCTCACGATGCCGTCCGCCTGGTCGTAGTACATTCGGTCGGTCTCGCGCATGAAGCGGAAGAACTTACGGAGGCTGGTGTGGCTGTGTTTGCGGTCGACGTCCGGCGGCAGGTCGCCGGCGAAGTATTCTTCCACTTCCTCTGTTGTCACATCGTGTAGCGCCAGCGGCGGGTCGAGTTGAGCGAGAAACGCCTCGGCGAAGCGCTGTACGTTGTGTTCGTGGCGATCCACCGTTTCGCGGCGCAGATTGTACTGACCCAACCACCGGCGGAAGGCCGTGAGAACGCGGTCGTAGCTATCCTCGACGACTTCCGGGTCTTCCTCGGGCTCGGCCGGCAGCGACGTGATGCCCCCGAAGCGCTCCTTGGCGATGCGGTAGCCTTCGTTGAGCCGGCGCTTGATGTTACCACCGAAATGGACGTTGTACGGCTGGAGAAATCCGTCGTAGATGATGTGCTCTCGAAAAGGTAACAGCACGGCCTGGACGAGGATCGGCGGCTTTGTGTACAAGATATCCTCAATTTCGTCGTTCAATCCCAGCACGCCGTAGGCTTTCGGCGGTTCGTTGTCGACAAGGAAGATGGTGTGCTTCTTCAGATACCGGAAGACGTAGAACGTGTCGGCCAAGAAATGTCGCCAGCTGCGCGTGATCTCCAGATGGCCAGCCGGCAGGTCGTAAGGATTGGCGGCTACGAATTCGTCAATCAGCCGCTGGTCCTCGTACGCGGCCTCCCGAATCTCGAGGAAGGTGTCCATGTCCGCCTCGGCCTTGATGTCCTCCGGTGTCTCGATCTCCGGAAATAGCTTTCGCTGTTGGTTCACGAAGCTAAAGAGGGCCGGCTGGATCTCGTAGAAAACCTCGACGTCCTCTGGTGACAATCTCATTGGAAGTGTCCTCCTTCAATCCTCTGCGATTTCAAGCTGCTGAACTGATTTGATACCGATTGGCAGGGTGCGGTCCTCTTCCGGCTCCCGTCCGCTGAAGAATATCTCGATCACATCCCATGTGTCGCCCTCCGCGCGCTCTTGGTAAGTCGTGAAGCCTTCCACTCTGCGCCCGCACCATCGCTGTTTGAACGCATCAAGGTCGCCCGTGACCGACGCTTCGCCACAGCACGGGCAAAAGAGGGGCAGCCAGCGCTCAGGTCCGAATTGCAGATAGAGAACGCCGTCTGTATCCTGGCTCACCTCAGTTAGCCGGCGGTGGCCGATCACCTCATCCAGGTACTCGGCCGTGCAGACGTAGTTAAGGCCGATCCGTACCATCGGAAACTGATGCTCCCCGCAGCGGAGGAGTCTATCGAGTAGTCCCATCATTCACTCCCTCCTTGCTCAAAGAGATCGCAAGCTTCTGTCAGATCCTCATGGCACCGCGTGAGTTTCTGTCTCAGGTAGTCGGCTGAAGATCCGCCTTCCACAGGCCAACTCCTTCCCGCAAGATGCTGCGATAGAGCGGTTCGTTTCGAGCGGCCATCTGAGCGAAGCGTTCTGCGTTTACAATGTGATCGGATAGAACCACATCATTTGCGAGATCGATTTCGACTGCGACCCGCGTGATCGCTTTTTCTAGCGCCCAGCCATAGTCGCGTACGACAATCAGGAGATCGATGTCCGAGTCGGGTTGAGCATCACCTCGGGTCTTTGAGCCGAACAGCCACACGTGCTGGATATTGTCGTGATTGAACTGCCGGCGCAGTCGCGTTGCGAAATCCGCCAGCGCTGCCCGGTCACGTCTGGATAGGCGCTGCAAGCGTTCATGCTCTTTCATAACACCCCCCCTCCTTCAATGCTTTTTCGGCCGTCTGCTGACAGTGGAATGCGGCTGCTTCGCGCAGAGGGTCGGATCTGGCAAGCAGCCACTCCGCGGATTCCAAGTCGTGGAAGGCCTTGGTCAGCCAAGCACGGGTTTCTTGAACCTTTGCCTCATCCATAGAGCAGTTCGCCTTCCTTCTGCACTGTAGACGCCAGCGATGTCTTCACTCGCCTGCCTTGCTCGAACTCAGATTGGGTCAAAACGATCACGTCTATTGGCGCAGCCATTCCCCATAACAGGTCATATGAGATGGCTTCGCGCCGGTGTCGTGGTAGGTCGGACTCGGGTAGCACCACCAGCAGATCAAAGTCACTTGTTTCTCCTGCTTGTCCACGAGCTTGCGACCCGAACAAGTAGATTCGCTCGGGATGCAACCCTTGTACCAGTCGATTGACGGTCTCTTCAAGCACGCTAGAGCGCACAGATGTCATGGAGATCCCTCGCTGCCTGTTCTGGGTGACCCTTCTGACGACTATCTACAACCCCGCCTCCACTACCCGCTGCCGGCCCAGATCAATCAGGTCGCGCACGCCGGCAATCAGCGTCTCGGCGGCGCTTTCGGAGAGGGGGACGGGCTCCTCATCCTCTTCGGGCGGCGCAGTGAGCTCGCGCACGTGGGACAGGCGCGCAGCCAAGTCGACCGGCAAGTGGTCAGCGTCCACCAAAGCGGCCTGCACCTCGCGCGGCGCCGGCAGGTCGGCGGCCGGCTCGCGATCCTTGACCAGGGTCAGGAAAGCGGTGAGGCCCCACCCCAAAGCCTCGCGGATGGGTCGCGCGGCTTCCTCGGGGAAGCCGCCGTTCAGCACGACGGCGGCCAGCTTCAGCCGCTTGTCGGCCTGTCCGAAGCCTTCGTCCGCCTTGCGCAGTCGCTTGCGCTCGGCCTCGCGGGGGTCTTTTTTGGGCAGCGCCGGCGCACGATAAGGCTCGGCTTCCGGCTCGACGGCGGGCAGGGCGCCGCCCATCAGGGCCGCCAGCGCGCGATATCCCTCCCGCTCCATCAGGTGCAGGGCCGGCGGCGAATCGGCCCAGTGCTCGTCGAGCAACGATTCGACCTTGGGGCGGAGCGTGGCCGGCTCCTCATCCACCACCACGAGGACGCCCTGGCCGTCGACGGCGCCAGGAACCTGTGGCGCTTTGCGAACCAGCAGCACGCGACCCGGGAAGCGCGCGACGACCAGGTCGGCGAAGGTGTCCAGCGTGGGTCGGGCCGGCGCAACAGCCGGCCCCTCTTCGGTAGGCTCCAGCTCGATCTCTGTCTCCACCTCCTTGGGCTCGTCCAGCATCTCGTCCAGTGACTTGAGCAGCTCCTGGCCGGTATCGCGGAAAGAGATGGCGGCCGGCGACCCCTCACCGCCGAAGACGCCCTGGAAGACGTCGCGCTTGGCTTGCAAGGTGTCCAGCATGCGCTCCTCGATGGTCTTCTGCGCGATGAGGTTGACCACCTGGACGCCGCGCGGCTGACCGTGGCGGTGTGCGCGCGCGATGCGCTGCTCCAGCACTGCCGGATTCCAGGGCAGGTCCAGATTGATGACCAGGCTGGCAGCCTGCAAGTTGAGTCCGGTGCCGCCGGCATCCGTCGACAGAAACACCCGGCAGTCATCGTCTTCGAAGAACCGCTCGATCAGTTCACTGCGTTTGGAAGTAGGCACATCGCCGGATAGCTTTTCGTAGCCCAACCCAATGCGCTGCAGCATGGGCTCGGTCAGCTCCAGCATCCCCGTCCACTGGCTGAAGACCAGCGCCTTGTGGCCGTTCTCAGAGACCTCGTCGGTCAGTATATGCCGCAGCTCGCGCAGCTTGGGGGCCGTGCGCTCGTGGTCTTTCGGGTCCAGATCCTTGAGGTGCAGCGCCAGGGCATTGCAGATGACGCGCATCTTGACCAACGAGCCCAGCAGGACATTGCGTTCCTTGGGCGTGAGAGGCCGGCGTTTAGCCTGGGAGATCAACCGCGCGACCGTAGCCTGGTATTCTTCGTAGTGCTTCCACTGAGGATCTGTCATCTCCACGAAGAAATTGTTGTCTGTGCGTGCCGGCAGATCGTCCAGCACCTCGTCGCGCACGCGGCGCAGCACATACGGACCGATACGGGTTCGCAGCTCGTCCAGGTTCTTGTAGCCCAGCACCTTGTACGAGCTCTTGCCCTTCGGCTCCACCTGGAAGTAACGCTCGTTGAACTTCCACAGCGGTCCCAGGATGCGTGGATTGAGAAACTGGAAGATGCTGTAGAGTTCGTCGAGCCGGTTCTCCAGCGGCGTCCCGGTCAGCACGAAGGCGTATGGGCTCTCCAGGCGTTTGACAGTGTCGGCGGTCTTGGTGCGCCAGTTCTTGATGCGCTGGGCCTCGTCCAAGATGATGACGTCGGGCTGCATGCGCTGAATCTGGTCCACGTCGCGCAGCACCAGCTCGTAGTTGATCATGTTGAAGAAGGCCGGGTTGGCGTAGAGCTCGGGGCGCTTGTCGGGCGGCCCTTCGATGACCTGCGCCTCCAGATCCGTGAATCGCCGAACCTCGCGCGCCCACTGGTGTTTCAGCGAGGCCGGGCAGATGACGAGAACACACTGGATGTCGCGCAGTTGGCGTAGCAGGACAGCGGCGGCGATAGCCTGAACCGTGTTGTGGCAGAGTACGTTGGCGGCGACGAAGTTGTGGTGATTCTCGACTTCAAAGTCGTACACCCAGCCGTCATAGTCGATCTCTTGGATCTCGACGATCCGGGAGTAGAAAACCTCGCGCTCTGTCAGGTCGATCAACTGCGCCTGAGTCGATCGCAGCGCCTCGTGATCTAAAGCTGTGTAGGCAGCCAGCGTCCGTTCCGTCCACTTCGACGGAGGGAGCTGACGATAGCCTTCTTCGGCTTCACCGGAGAGGATACTATCCACGGCATTGACAACTTGGTTTGCGCTTTGCTGCGACAGATTCTGAGTTCCGGTGAAGTAAACCGTGCCGACACCGGGGTGGCGCATTGGTAACCCCGTGCTTTCCGCCATCTCTTGCAACAAATCAGCGGCGGGAATCCCTTCCACGTTCGTGTTGCTCGGGAGGGCGCAGATGGCTTCGAGCTTGCGCTGTTTCTCCCCGTCGGAGAAGCCGATCTCGTCGAGGAAGATGCGGGCAGCATTGCCACCCAGCGTGCCAACGTAGTAGGTTCGGGCCGGCCCGTCGGCATTGGTGGCACGCTTCTGCTTGGCCGAGATGCGCAGCCAGATCCCGAAGCGCCGCAACATGCACGACAGTTGTTGCATGAGCCACTCCGAGGCCGAGGTTATTTCGACGCTGTGCATGCTCTCCACCGCCGACCCTTCGGCCGTGAAGTACTCACGCAAGAAGAGCCGAGCTGTCTCTAATCCGCCGCCAATGATGAAGTCAGGGATCTGCTTGCCGGCCGATAGCTCGCCCCACGTGTAGCCTCGGCCTTCCAGGAATCGCCGGTACGGGCGACTGTTTAGGTTGAGACAGGGTGTTTTGTCTTCCCAGCGGTAGATTTTCAAACTATACATCGGAATACTGAACTTCTCACCGACACGACGCGCCGTCTCCCGCAAGGCTTCCAGCCGACTGACGTTCTTCTGGGTGATGCGGACGGTTCCCCGACTGGGCAGTTCGTACCCCCCAGCAATCTGCCAGGCCAGGAGTTTCACGAGGTCTGGATCGGCCTCGGGTCCATCCCAGTCTAGTCGCGCCGGTACGCAGACATAGTCCCCTGGCTGAAGCTGATTCTCCCACCCGAAACGTCCCAGCAGTTTGTGACGCTTGGTGATCATGATCTCGCTGCCATCATCGAGCCGGATCAACCGCACCGGTTCCGAAATACGCTGTCGGTAGAGGCGTACGACGCGGGCCGGCACCATCTGTTCAGTGTCCTGTCCGAAGCTCAAAGCGTTTGTCCACAGCAGCTCGGCCGGCTCAGCCCACTCGCCCTCATTGTCAGGCGTGACGATTCCAGCGTAGTGATCCCAGATATCCTCAGCGCGCACGAGGGTGCCATTGAGAAAGATCGGTGTGTCCGGGCCGACGCATTTTCCCAAGCCCATGTCGTCGGCCAGCATGGCGCGCCGGCCAAAGGCCAGGTGCATGGCGCCCTCTTCCTGGAAGGGGTACAGCCGCGTGTTGAGGACGTTCAGGGAGCGATTGCCCTCGCGCACTTGCTCGGCGAACCATTCTTTCTGCTTACGGATGGCCTCGCGATCGCGTAGCAGTTCCAGGTGGTCGCGCACCCGGTCGCCGACGTCTAGTGCTGATCGCTGCTGGGCCGGCAGGTTGTCGAGTTCGTGGAGAAGGGCCGGCAGCGTGTGGAGCACAGGCCCCTGGAGGATACCCTCGGCGTCGAAGTAGCGGTTGAGAAGCTTCCGCAGCTCCGGTGACTCCGGCAGGGGCTGGGAGACGCGGACCGTAACGTCGCGAGCGTAGTGCAGGTAGATGCGGGTAAAGTCTGGCTTCTCGGCGGCCAGTTCCTCCAGGTCGTCGTCGTATTTGTCCCGCAGCTGAATCAGCACACCCTCGATGTGTTTGCAGGTACCGATGAGGTTGGTCTGGTAGTCAGGGCAGGTACAGGTGTTGTGTAGCTCCTCCAGGTCATGAATGCGCACGCGGTAGGTACGCCCGGAGACGGAGGTGATTTCAAACGTGCTATAGATGGGGTGGTGTCCCTTGTTGACGATGCGCTTGAGCTCTCCTTTGCCGCGCTTGCGCCGGCGTTCGATTTGCTGTTGGATCATGTCCATGGTTCAGCTTCTCCCTTTATCGATAACGTTTAATAGTACCCTCTCAACATCTTGTGGGCCAATACGGCCTTCCCAGCTTATTGAGAAGATACATTGTAACCGTTCAGGTAGTGGGGACCCTTGCGAAGGTTTGCCAATCGCTTTCGGGTCGAGGTGCCCCTCGCCAGTCGAAAATCGACCTCTTGCCAAGGCTCCTCCTAACCTTCGCAAGGGTGGCTGAACGGTTACGATACATTTAGTACCTTACAGGTGAGATCTTTGTGTACGATGATACCATCAACTTGTTCAGCTTGCAACTCTTGGGTCTGGGGTTTTGCTACCAGATATTTTTTAGAAACCAGGTTTTTCGTTGCCTGAAATTGATAGAGGATGCTTCCGAGGCGCTCTGTGATGCCTGTCCGGTAGGGTTTGCAGCCCAAAAACCTGGTTTCTGAGCCTCCTCATGAAAAGTGTCCGGTAGCGAGTCTAGGGTTTCCCCACAACTTGATATCCAAGTTGTGTCACCTGTGCGACGCACATGCCTCGAACCCTTCGACGGGCCCTTCGATGAACTCGGGATGCTGCTCAGGACGTCGCTTGGACGCTGAAACTTGTTTCAGGTCTTGGGAGGGGGGCTGCCCTGCACCTAGGCGCCACAGCCGCTGGGGACTTACGGGGAAACACCAGCTGGATGTGTGCATCCCAAGTTTGTAAAGCCGGTGGCCGACGCTCTTAGCCCGCAACAAGTTGCGGCGTCCGGATGCTCGAACTTGCGCTGTCCATTCGGTAAACTCAGGACGCCGCCTGAGCTACGTCGAAGGGTTCGAGATGGTGATTCATAAGCGCTTACAGGATAACGGCTGCAGCTCCAGCCGGCGCCTAAGGTCGTCGACGTGAAGTCATCGTAGAAGCCGGTGCACGTCTGCGTGGCGGGGGCCGGCTGACTGCGCGCTGATGAGGGGCCATCGGGCGGCAGCCAGCCGGCGACGGCTAGACTGATGACGAATACTGCTGTCAGTAGGGGGGTGCTAACGCGTTGGCACATCGTTCCCCTTGGGCCGTGAACGGATTGCTGTATCGTTCCTCGAGTGCTAGGTCAGACAGGCCCACCTATATCATACCTGTTCTCCCGGATCGAGCAAGGTAAGGAGTCCCAGCAGGCCCATGTTGGAAAACAGCAGCGGTGCCAGGAACGGCGCTCCTCGGATGAATCGTTCCACGACAAATGCGCCTTCGGATGTGAGATTATCCTGGATGTGCAGGAACGTTCCCACCGGACCGGCCGCGATCAACAGCAGCATGGCCACCGCATAGACGACCAAGTCACCGCGCGTCGGCTTTTTGATGGCGCCCAGCGCCACCGCCACCACCGTGCCAAAGACGCCGATGGCCGTCGGAATCCACAACCAGGGATTCCCGAACTGGGTGCGGGCGTGGTCCAGCACACTGCTGATGACGGTGGCCAGGGTGCCCATCCCCGCCATGAAGAAGTAGGCGCGCGTCTTGCTGAACGGCAGGTGGAGTCGCCGGCCACCTAGCAGCACTAACACGCCGCTGTCGGTCGGGTCTTCCACCCACGCTGCGCTGATCCCAAACAATCCGACCAGGGCGAAGGTCAATGGACCCAGGATCGGTGGTGCCCACACCAGCAGCAGGACCGACACCTGCTCGCCGGCCGGCGCGTTAGGTAAGACAGCGCGTATCCAGTGGAAGTAGGCGCCCAGCAGCCCGACCACGATGCTGACCAACAGCGTCAAAGTAGCGATGAGCGTCGCCAAGGGCCGGCGCTGTAGGGCGATGAGGCCGGCTATCACCAAGAGCACCGCAGCGACGGGGCCGAAGATGATGGGGATCCACTCGTTAGGCACGATTGTCCCGCTGATCCTGTGGGCTAGGTAGATGTCAATGCCCAGGAATAGCTCGTTGGTAGCGGCCAGCAGCAGCATCAACTGGTCGCGCGAGAGTGGCAGCCGGCGGGCCGGCCGCGCGATAGGGGGGAACACAGTCGCCAGGTGATACATGGCTACTCGCTCGCCCTTGCCTCGTCTAGTTTGTCATCGACCATTTCGCGCAATTCGGCCAGGTCGTGGAGAACTTCGTAGGCGCCGTGCCACTGCGTGTAGTCCGGCCCCTGCATCCACGCACCGAACTTGGCAGTGCGTCCCCAGTGGTGCCACAGGTTGAAATAGGTGAAATCGATGGTTTCATCGAAGGCCTCGTCCGTCAACAGCCCTTGCTCTTTCACCGGCGCTATGATCTCGTTACTCTCCTCCACCCAGGCGTTCACCGCTTCTGTCGCCTTGTCAGCATCGGTGTAGAACGCCTCAATGAAGTTCTCGTTGTGACATTCCAGGCACACGTTCTGCATGCGCGTCTGGTTGTCCTGCCACGCCGGCCGTCGCTGGCTGATGGGTGCGAACAGGTACCACGTCAGGCGATCACCGATGTCGTGGGTGGTGCCGCTGGCGCCGAAGCCGCTCATGTGGCAGGTGGCGCAGGTGGGTGCCGGAAAGTCTTCCACTGTCAATGTGCCGGCCTCGGCCTCCCAGTGCCAATCGTCGCCGCCCGTCATGTACGCAATGCCATGCGGTGATTCCTGGTAGATTTCCCACTGAGGGTGGTCCGGACCGATGTGGCATTGGTTGCAGGTCTCGGGCTTGCGGGCCTGCTCTAGGCTGAACTTGTGCCGCAGGTGACACTTCTGGCACTGGCCAACGGAGCCATCGGCAGCCGGCTTGCCGATGTTGTGACAGACCTCACAGGCGAAGCGGGTGATGGCGGGGCCCTCTTTTGCGAACAGCGCGTTGCGCATCTTGTCGGGGTTGAAACTGCCCTCCGGAATGGACTCGTAAGTCTCCAGTAGTTCAGGCGATAGCTTCTGGCTGCCCGCGTAGGCGACGTAGGCCGGTAGGCCGTGCCGGCTCTGGTTGAACTGTGCCACCTCGGCCTGGTGACAGTCCTCGCACATGGCCGTCGTCGGCGAATTGAGCACGTAGGCACCTTCGTGTTCAACGGCGTCAGGATAGTCGGCCTTCACCTCGTGGCAGTCGCGACAGGCAACCTCAGCGGCAGCCATGGTGCTGTGGCCGTACTGCTCGACGATGCCTGGCGTGGTGCGGCGGTGGCACACGACGCACTCGTCATCGCTATCTGCTAGCGCATCTACGCGCACCTCTTCGGTCACCGTGGGGGACTGCCCAATCGCCATGACTACTAGTGCCAGACCGAGTACGACAATCACGGCCATCATGCCAATGAGCAAGACGCGGGTGGATCCCAGTAACCCTTGTCCCTGGGTGTCTTGTTGGTCGTTCTGTGTCATGTGTCATGCCTCCTTGATGCACTCGATGAGGCCTCTTGATGAGGCCTCTCTTCCAAGGTGTTGAGGGGAACAGAGAGGGAGGTGAAATCACCAGCATGTCGATCCTCGACGACGCAGGGAATACGTCACTACATTCCAACCAGTGCTACTGTATTTGTGACTACGTAGGCACTTCGTGCCTACACAAGGAGAGACCGGAAAAGGGGGGTCGGGGGGGCGGCCGCCCCACACCCCCATCTTTTCCGCATTTCTCAACTGCGAGGGCGGTAGCCGGGCGACAGCCTGAGTAGTTACCTGTATTTTACATCATCCTAGTACTACAACGAGACTTCGGTGG
>JAANWY010000313.1 GCA_018263655.1 Anaerolineales bacterium
GGGCGCCCGGACAGGCGCCGCTCGGGCTTCAAAACGTGCAAGCGATCGATGTCGGCGGGAGCCACATCCCCGTGTCGACGGCCGGTGGAACGGTGACAGTCACCGGCTCGCCGGCGCCACCCGCGTACGCGATCCCCCAATCGAGCGCCGAGCCGACGCGTGCCGGCACGGCCACGGCAACGACAGTGCTCACCCCACCTCAGGCAGGTGAGCCTCCTCAGACAATCGCCACATCATCCCCCCGGCGCGGGTGGATGATTGCCGGAGCCGTCCTGATTCTCATCGTTGGCTTGGTCGTACTGGCAGCGCGCCAGATGGCGAGATAACAGCAATTCTAATTTTGGCTGCGGATGCTGTTCGTAGTAAGCGACGTAGCGCTAGCGGAGTCGCGTTATGACGGCACTCCGCTGGTGCTACGTGCCTGACTACGAACGGTCGCCATATTTAGAATTGCTGGCGAGACAAGGAAAAGGTTGACTTTTTCACAGATAGGGTTTACAATGGAAGTATGCGCTTCAGCTTAACCCGGTCTCATCTCCTCCCGACTGAGCTTTCCAAACCGAGATTCCCAAAGGAGTGAATTGATGACGCTCAAGCGAACACCGCTCTACGAACGGCACGCACAGCTCGGTGCAAGATTAGTAGATTTTGGCGGATGGGAAATGCCAGTCCAATATGCCAGTATTCTGGATGAGCATCGAGCGGTTCGCAAACGGGCAGGGCTCTTCGACGTTTGTCATATGGGGGAAGTCCGAGTCGCCGGCTCAGAAGCGTTGCCATTCCTGCGGCATGTGTTGACTAACGACGCCGCCGATCTCACCGTCGGCCAAGCTCAGTACACGCTCATGTGCAAGCCTGACGGTGGTGTTATCGATGATCTGATCGCCTATCGCCTCGACGAGGCGGAGTACCTGCTGGTCGTCAACGCCTCGAATACGAGCAAGAACCACGGTTGGCTGGCCGATCACGCCGGCGCCGGCGTAGACGTAGACGACGTCTCGGACAGCAAGGGGTTAGTCGCTCTTCAAGGACCTGAAGCTGAGGTCATTCTCCAACCTCTGACCGATGCCGATTTGACGACCAGCAGGTACTATCACGCCTTGGACGGCGAGGTAGCCGGCTTTTCCGCCTTCGTCTCCCGAACGGGCTACACGGGCGAAGACGGATTCGAGATCATGGTTGCTGCCGAGCACACCGGCAGGGTCTGGGACACGCTGCGGGAAGCCGGCGAAGAGCGCGGGCTCGTGCCGGCCGGTCTGGGCGCCCGCGACACCCTGCGCTTGGAGGCCGCCATGCCTCTGTACGGACACGAGTTGGACGCGAACACCAACCCCCTGGAAGCCGGCCTCGGCTACTTCGTGAAACTCGACAAATCCGACTTCATAGGCCGGGAGGCCCTGATTGAAGTCAAGGAACAGGGTCTCGATCGCAAACTGATTGGCTTTCAGATGACTGGCCGGGGTATCGCCCGCCAGGGGTATGCCATCCAGCGCGATGGTGAGAAAGTGGGCGAGGTCACCAGTGGCACGTTCGCCCCCTATCTGGAGCAAGCCATCGGCATGGGGTTCGTCACGCCGGACCTGGCGCAGCCTGGAACCGAGATTGAAATCGTGATCCGGGGCCGGCCTGTCGAAGCTGAACTCGTGAAGCGTCCGTTCTACGAACGCAAACAGTGACGACCGGTCTCAGTATACACACCATCGATTAGGGGGATTCCAGAATTTAAAACCTCCCAAAAACCCAAGGGTTTCCAAGGGAAACAGGCTGTTTTTGGGAGGTTTATTTCCCTGGAAGTCCCTAGTAGTATCATCTCAATGTTTCGGGGTTATGTAGGTCGAAATGGTATTTCGACCCGACGATTTACCAAATCGTCTTACATGTCCCCCCATATATTGAGAAGACACGATTAGCAGACCGGACCTGAGGACGACTCTGTGGTCATCGATAGCAGACTGATCCAAGGTAAACGAGTAGTGTTACGCCCATACGAGGCCGGTTTCACAGAGGCGGAGCTCCGTCGAATGTATGAATGGAGCCGTGATGAGACACTTCTCCGTTGGAGCGGTGGCTCGCCCCTCGTCATGTCCCTTAAGGATTTTAAGGAGGCGCTGCGGCACGAATTGCGCCAACACGACAGGCACAGCCGCAGCTTCAGCCTGCTGACCAACACGGGCGAATTCATCGGCCGGCTGGGATACTACAACATCGACTACCGCCGACGTGAGGCAGAATTGGGTATCGCCATTGGTGAGAGGAAGTACTGGGGGCACGGCTACGGCACCGACGCCGTGAAAGCACTCCTCGCTCATATCTTCCAAGAGACCAACTTGGAGCGCGTCTATCTTTACGCCTATGCTGACAACGGGCGGGCCCAACGCGCCTTTGAGAAATGCGGCTTCCGCACGGTCGATCAGAGTCGCAAGTTCTCGCTGGAGCACGGATCGTACGAAGAAATAAAGATGGAGATCTATCGAGACGACTGGGTCAACCAACACGCATTTGAAAAGTCGATCGATTGATCAAAGGAGATCATTCATGAGCTACATTCCCAACACAGAACAAGATCAACGCGCCATGCTCGAGACTATCGGCGTCGAGGCCATCGAAGACCTATTCGATGTCGTTCCAGAGCAGGCGCGTTTTCCCCGCTTAGGGCTTCCGGCCGGAATGTCCGAAGTCGAAGTCGGGCAACTGCTTCAAGATATGGCCGCCGAGAACGTGCATGTGAGACAGCAAGCCTCGTTCTTGGGCGCCGGCGTGTACCACCATTATGCGCCGGCCGTCGTTGACGCTATCTTGCAGCGTGGTGAGTTTCTTACCGCCTACACCCCCTATCAAGCCGAGGTCAGTCAAGGAACGCTGACAACGATCTACGAATTCCAGACTCTCATTGCCACGTTGGCCGGCATGGAAGTCGCCAACGCGTCGATGTACGATGGGTCCACAGCTCTGGCTGAAGCCGTGTTAATGGCAGCCCGGATCACACGGCGAGATAAAGTAGTTCTATCCCAGGGGGTTCATCCGGAGTACTGCGACGTCGTCCGGACTTATGTCCAAGGGTTGGAGCTGCCGGTGGAGGAGGTGGCCTACGACGCCACGACCGGGCTGACCACTGTAACAGATGTGGAGGCCGCGCTTAGCGACGAGCCGGCTTGCTTGGTCGTCGGTTACCCCAACTTCTTCGGCGGCATTGAAGACCTGGCAGCGATGGCTGAACTGGCACATGAGGCCGGCGCCCTCCTCATCACAGTTGTCAACCCCATCGCACTGGGGCTCCTAAAACCGCCGGGCAGCCTGGGTGCAGACATCGTGGTCGGCGAGGGACAGCCGCTGGGTGTACCGTTGCAGTTGGGGGGACCGTACCTGGGAATGTTCGCCACGCGAAAGAAGCACATGCGCCAAATGCCGGGCCGCCTCATCGGGCAGACGACGGACCAAGACGGCCGGCGCGGCTACGTCATGACCCTCCAGGCGCGGGAACAACACATCCGTCGCGAGAAAGCCACGTCCAACATCTGCACCAATGAAGCACTCGTTGCCCTGGCATCTACGATCTATCTGGCCACCATGGGCGGCTCTGGACTTCGACGCGCAGCCGAACTGTGCTACCATAAGGCCCACTACGCGGCTGATCGTATCGAGTCACTGGATGGCTACGAGCTTGTGTTCAGCACACCGTTCTTCCATGAGTTCGCAGTCCGCTTGCCGGCCCCACCGCGGGACGTGAACGCTGCGCTGCGCGAGCGGGGCATGATGGGAGGCTACGATCTGGGCCGGCGCTACAACGGCCTGAAAGACGCAATGCTATTTTGTGTGACTGAAATGAATACGCGAGACCAAATCGACGATCTGGTCGACGCCCTAGTGCAAATCAGTATACGGTAGACAGTGAACGGTAGACAGTGAACGGTAGACAGTGAACAGTTAGGTGAGCATTTGCCGATCACTGTCTCCTGTTTTCTGATCACTAATCACGGGGAGGTAATCTCATGAATCAACGTAGTCTTTTGATGGTCCCTGGGCCAATCGAGTTTGAGCCGGCAGTGCTCCAAGCCATAGGCCAGCCGACGCCCAGCCACGTATCACCGACGTTTGTACAGACATTCGGTGAGGCGCTGGAAGACTTGCGCCAAGTGTTCTTGACCGACGATGGGCAGCCGTTTGTGATTTCTGGCTCCGGCACGCTGGCTATGGACATCGCCGCTGCCAATCTAGTCGAGCCTGGTGACAAAGTCGTTGTCGTGAGCACCGGCTATTTCAGCGAGCGGTTCGCCGACATTTTCGAGCGCTATGGCGCCGAGGTCACCACAGTTCGGGCAGAGTCTGGTGAGGCGCCGGCCGAAGGCGTCGTCGAACAGGCGCTGGACGACCATGGACCCAAGCTGATGGTGATGACGCAGGTCGATACGTCCACCGGCGTAGAGGTCGACGTCGAAGAGTTCGCCACGTTGGCTGACGAACACGGGGCGCTCAGCGTCGTAGACGGCGTGTGCGCGACAGCCGGCGCCGAATTCCGCCAGTCGGCGTGGGGCGTAGATGTCTGTGTCACCGCATCGCAGAAAGCCATTGGGGTGCCGCCAGGACTGGCGCTAGTGATGGTGAGTCCGCAGGCAATGGAGGCTTACGAAGCGCGGTCGGCCGCAGTACAGAACTACTACGCCGATTTCGCCAACTGGCTGCCCATCATGCAAGCTTACGAGGCGCGCCGGCCTGGCTATTTCGGCACACCGCCCGTGAACCTGGTTCTCGCCCTGCACGCTAGCCTCAAGCTCATCCTCGAAGAGGGGATGGAGGCCCGCTTCCGGCGGCACCGGTTGATCGCCCGCGCATTCCAGGCAGCTATGGAGACACTAGGGCTCCGGCAAGTGCCCCACAGTCCCGATCTCCGAGCCGCCACCATGTCGGCCGTGTACTATCCCGAAGATGTTGACAGTAGCCTGCTCGGCAAGGTTCGCGAGGAGGGTGTGATCGTAGCCGGCGGCCTCTTGCCTCAGATGGCCGGTCGCTATTTTCGCGTCAGCCATATGGGCTCGGTGTCGGCCAACGACATCCTGGCCACGATTGGCGCCATTGGTCGTGGTCTGCAGCGGTGCGACTACGAGTTCGAGCTGGGTGCCGGCCTCGAAGCGGCGCAGCGTGTACTGGGACGGCTGTAGTTTGCCAATCGTAGCCCAAGCTGACTACCTGGTTACGGCCAATACCCACGATTTCCCGGCTGGCGAGACCTTCGCTGGCACGACCATAATCACACCTGGGGATTTCATCGATTTCCTTGCTACACCGAAGGCAAAGGAGTCTGATTAATGAATCGTGACGATGTTCTCGAACCATTGTTGTTTGAAAACAGCAAACCTGGACGCGCAGACGACTACTTACCTAAACTGGACGTGCCCGAGGCGCCGTTGCCGGGCGAACATGTCCGAGACGACCTTCCGCTGCCCGAGGTCAGCGAGCCCGACGTTGTCCGGCATTTCACCCGGCTCTCCCAGTTGAACTTCGGCATCGACACGAATTTCTATCCGCTGGGTTCGTGCACGATGAAGTACAATCCCAAGATCAACGAGGCGACGGCCCGCCTGCCGGGCTTCGCCTGGCTGCACCCCTACCAGGATGAGTCGACCATCCAGGGCGCCCTACGCCTCATGCACGAACTGCAAGAAATTCTAGCCGAGATCGCCGGCCTGCCGGCTGTCACGCTGGAGCCTGCGGCCGGCGCCCACGGCGAGCTGACGGGCATGCTCATCATTCGCGCCTACCACGTCCACAATGGCGACACGCATCGGAAATACGTCCTGGTCCCCGACTCGGCGCACGGTACCAACCCGGCCACAGCCACCATGTGCGGCTACGAGGTCATCGAGATACCGTCCGACGAGCGCGGCAATATGGACCCCGAGGCCATCGAGGCGGCGGTCAACGACGAGGTAGCCGGCCTCATGCTGACGAACCCCAGCACTTTGGGGCTCTTCGAGGAGCACATCTGTGAGATCACGGAGATGGTACACGAAGCCGGCGGGCTCGTGTACTGCGACGGCGCCAACATGAACGCGCTGCTGGGCGTTGCCAGGCAGGGCGAACTGGGTTGCGATGTGCTGCACTACAATCTGCACAAGACCTTCTCCACCCCGCACGGTGGAGGTGGTCCAGGCGCCGGCGCCACCGCTGTATCGGAGACCCTCGAACCTTTTCTCCCGATCCCGGTTGTCGCGCGTAATGCTGACGGATATTGCTTCGACTTCGACCGACCGCACAGCATCGGGCGCGTCCGTGCTTTCTACGGTAACTTCGGGAACATGGTTCGTGGATACACGTACATCCGCCGGCAGGGGCGCGGCGGGCTCGAAGCCGTCAGCCGGAACGCCGTCTTGAACGCCAACTACCTACGCGCCAAGCTCCAGGACACCTACCATCTGCCTTATGACCGCTCCTGCATGCACGAAGTGGTGCTCAGCGGAAAACGCCAAGCAGAGCAAGGAGCCCAAACCCTGGACATCGCCAAACGCCTGCTAGACTTGGGATTCCACGCGCCGACGATTTACTTCCCGTTGATCGTAGAAGAAGCGCTCATGATCGAGCCCACGGAGACCGAGAGCCGAGAGACGCTGGATGCGTTTGCGGAAGCGATGCTCGAAATCGCCCGCGAGGCTGCTGAGACGCCCGAGATCGTCACAGAGGCGCCCCACAACACACCGGTGTCACGCCTTGATGAGGTGACGGCGGCGCGAAAGCCCAACCTCCGGTGGAACAGTGCCGCAGACTAGAGATTAGTGTGGCGGCCTCGCGGTTGCGCGCCTATGGCGTAGTTCGCTTAGGGGTCGTCAAGAATTGCCTCCCGCCTTTGTTGAGGCGTATTTCGCCGAGGGCTAGGCTCGATCGAGGGAATATGCTACAATTGGAAGAAATCGAGCTTAGCGACAGAAAGTTGGTGTCATAAGACATGGCGGATGTTGGACGTAACGCCCCCTGCCCTTGTGGTAGCGGTAAGAAATACAAGCACTGTCATTGGCGCATCGATCAGGAGATCCAACGACAGAACGTGCAGTTGGACCGTGCTTGGCGGACGCTTGGCCAAAGAATCCAAGAATTCGGCGTTCAGCCGAGTATGGCGCCCGAGTATGTCTCGGCTTGGGAGCGATTTTGGGACAGGAAAGTGCCCGTACAGGCCGTGGCAACTCTCAATGTGGTCCAGCGCTTTCGGTTTGTCGACTGGTACATCTTTGACTATCGTACCAGCCGCGATCGCAAGCGAGTGGCAGAGCTTTTCCTCGAAGCCCACGGATCAGAACTCTCCTCGCTGGAGCAGGATCTGATAGGGGATTGGGTAACGACACATCTCAGCGTTTACGAAGTAATCGACGCCAGCGAAGATCATCTCGGTGTGCGAGATGTGTTCACTGCTGAGGAGCAAAAGGTGAGTGAAACCGGTGTGGACGAGTATCCCGTCATCGGCACACGCCTAATGGCCCGCCTGCTCCCGTTGGGAGGTTCTCTGCGGATAGCGCCTGGCGCAACCCCACTGCCGCCCAGCGACGGCGAAGGCTTGCTAGACCTCATCCAACCACGTTTCAAGGCGTGGCAAGAGGCCCGGTATGGCGCTGACTGGGACGATTTTCTCGGTGAGGCTGGCTATCTCCTCAACCACTTCATGATTCGCGATATGGAGCCCATGGAGGCGCCGGCCATGGAAGAAGCGGAGATGGAGCCTCATCAAGCGGCCCGATCCATCGCTCGCCGCATGCAGCGCGAACTTATCACCTCTAGCCTGGCCGCTCACTACGACCGCTGGGTGGACAAGTCGATCCCAGAATGGGGGGGCAAGACGCCCCGCGCGATGATGCAGACCCCAGAAGGGGCTGAAAAAGTCGAACTCTTCCTGGAGTTGTTAGAGGACATTGAGAAAGGGCGTTCCGGATCGGGTCAGCCCACCTACGATGTGAGTCTGTTGCGCCGTAAGCTAGGTCTCACGACCGAGACGTCCACGGCAGGGGGTATCATTCTGCCGGGCTAGGTTCTGTTGACATTTGCCGATTTCGACGCTTCGATACGCCCTTGCAGGGCACTCAGCATGCGAAATCGGGCCAAAAACGCATCCTGAGGCCCCTCCCGAGCCCGACGAGGGGTAGGCGATAGCCGTATCGAAGGGTCGTTTTTGGCCAAATGTCAACAGAACCTAGTGGCCGATACGGGTTAGTTGCGTGCAGAAAAGGGGGTTGGCATCTTCATTCCAACCCCCTTTTGCACTGTTTCGTCGCGCCGACGAAGTCGCGGAATAGCGGATGAGGGCGGTTGGGGCGTGACTTGAACTCTGGGTGGAATTGGCTGCCCAGCATCCACGGGTGATCTGCAATCTCGGCAATCTCCACTAGGTTGCCGTCAGGGCTCGTGCCGCTGACGATAAGGCCGGCCTGCTCCAGAAGTGCGCGATACTGGTTGTTGACCTCGAAACGGTGCCGGCGCCGTTCGCTGATCAGCTCCTGACCGTAGGCGTCCCAGGCGCGCGTGTCCGGTCGCACCCGGCATGGATACGCGCCGAGGCGCATGGTGCCACCCATATCGGTGATGCCGCGCTGCTCGGGCAGCAGGTCGATCACAGGATAGGGGGTTTTGCGATTGAACTCGGTACTATTGGCGTCTTCGGAGCCCAGGGCGTAACGCGCCAGTTCGATGACCATGATCTGCATGCCCAGGCACAGGCCCAGATACGGCACCTGGTGCTCACGGGCGTAGCGCGCCGCCGCAATCTTGCCCTCGATGCCGCGATGACCAAAGCCACCGGGGATGATGATACCATCAGCCTGATGCACCTCTTCCCAGCCGCGCTCATGTTCCAGTTCTTCTGAGTCAACCCACGCGACGTCGATGTCTACATTATGGCTGATGCCGGCGTGCAACAAAGCTTCCTTGACGCTCATGTACGCATCGGGCAGCTCGACGTATTTTCCAACGAGAGCGATACAGTGTTGCGGGTTATGGGCCTTGATACGTTGGACGAGCTCCTGCCACTCACCCAAGTCTGGCTCCGCCGGCGGGAGCTCGAGCCGGCGCACGATCAAGCCACCGAGTTGAGCTTCCTCCAACACCAACGGCACCTCATAGACTGTGTCCGAAGTCACCAGCGGAATCACAGCATCGGGTTCCACATCAGTGAACAACGCAATCTTGTCCTGAATCGCCTTCTCGACTGCTCGATCGGTACGGGTGATGATGACGTCAGGCTGAATACCGATGCCGCGCAGCTCCTTGACGCTATGCTGCGTCGGCTTCGTCTTGAGTTCGCCCGACCACGAGAGGTAGGGCAGCAGTGTAACGTGCACATACATCGCATTCTCGCGGCCCACGTCGTGGCGCATCTGGCGGATGGCCTCCAGGAAGGGCTGGCCCTCAATGTCGCCAACGGTGCCCCCCACTTCCACAATTAGCACTTCGGCGCCGCTCTTTTCGGCTGCACTGGCAATCCGCCGCTTGATCTCGTTGGTGATGTGGGGGACGGTCTGAACGGTAGCGCCGAGGAAATCTCCGCGCCGTTCCTTGGCAATCACGTGGGAGTACACCTGTCCCGTAGTGACGTTGCTGTCGTCGGGCAGGTTCTCATCGATGAAGCGTTCGTAGTGCCCCAGATCCAAGTCGGTTTCGGCGCCGTCCTCCAGAACGTATACCTCGCCGTGCTGATAGGGGCTCATAGTACCCGGATCAACGTTGACGTAGGGATCGAGCTTCTGGATGGACACCTTGATACCCCGGGCCTTGAGAATGCGACCGATGGCGGCAGCCGTGACGCCTTTGCCAAGTCCGCTCACGACACCGCCGGTGACAAAAATGAATTTGGGCATAATTTCCTCTGATTGTACTTGCGTTCTGTATGTAACTTGACAATGTTAAATTCGGTTCAGAAACAGCCTTTTGCTCGCCGAAGGTCTCCTGACCGAGGCGAACGGGGCTCGGTCAGGAGACCTTCGCCCAGCACGCCAGGTAATTTAACA
>JAANWY010000314.1 GCA_018263655.1 Anaerolineales bacterium
TTTCGCCTCGGTCAGGAGACCTTCGCCCAACACGCCAGACAATTTAACAATGTCGAGTTACTCACGCAGCCGCGGATCCAAAGCGTCGCGCAGCCCGTCGCCCATCAGATTGAAGCCTAACACGGCCAGGAAGATGGCGATACCGGGGAACGTGGCCATGTAGGATGCGCTGAAGATGTACTGCCGGCCCTCGCCCAGCATGGCGCCCCACTCGGCCGTCGGCGGCTGAACGCCCAATCCCAAGAACCCGAGGCCGGCCGCGGTCAGGATCGCGGAGCCCAGACTCAGCGTCGCCTGGACGATGACGGGCGCCAGTGCGTTGATCAGGATGTGCCGGCGCAAGATCGTATGATCCTTGACACCAACCGCTCTGGCAGCCTCGACGTAGGTCTGTTCCCGAATCGTCAGGACAGAGCCACGAACGATGCGGATGAAGCGCGGCACAGCGCTGACGCCGACGGAAATGATCACGTTTCTCAGCCCCACGCCGAGCACGGCCACCAGTGACAGCGCCAACAAGATGCTGGGAAACGAGAGCAGAATGTCGGCAACCCGCTGTACGATCATATCGACCCAACCGCCGTAGTAGCCCGAAACAGCGCCCAGCGGCATCCCGACGAGGAGGCCAATGCCAACTGCCAGCAAGCCGATCATGAGGGACAGCCGGCCGCCGTAGAGCAGTCGGGCTAGCACATCGCGCCCCAGGTGATCCGTGCCCAAAGGGTGAGGCGCGTTGGGGTGGATGAGCACATCAACCAACTTCTGCTTATCGGGATCGTAGGAGGTCAGGAGAGGGGCCGCGATGGCAGCCAGGACGAGCATCAGCAGGATGATGAGGCCTAGCATGGCGGGTCGCTGCTGGCGGAATCGGTGCCAGGCTTCACCCAAAAGACTCCGCGATTGGGCCCGAGGTGCGGATACAGAAATCGAGACGGCTTCAGTCATAGTGGATCCGTGGATCAATGTAGGCGTATGTAATGTCGATTAACAGGTTGACTGCAACGAATAAGAATGAGAATATGAGAACGATCCCCTGCACCATGGGGTAATCGCGGGCAAAGATGGAATCAACCAGAAGCCGGCCCATCCCCGGCCAACCGAAGACAGTCTCGGTCAACACGGCGCCTCCGAGCAAGGCACCAAACTGGAGACCTATCACCGTGATTACGGGGATCAGCGCATTTTTCAGGGCGTGGCGCAGGACGACAACCTGTTCACGCACCCCTTTCGCGCGCGCGGTGCGGACGTAGTCTTCGCCAAGCACTTCCAGCATGCTGGAGCGCGTCATCCGGGCCACTAAAGCAACGGAGAAGGCGGCCAGTGTGAGGGACGGCATGACGTAGCTGGTGGCCTTCGCAGAGCCGGCCGCCGGCAGCCAGTGAAGACGCACGGCGAACAGGACAATGAGCATGAGGCCCAGCCAGTAAACGGGCATCGAAATGCCGAAGAGCGTCCCCACAGAAATGACGAAATCCAGCTTCGAGTTGCGGCGGTAAGCTGCGGCGACGCCGCCCACGACCCCTACAATGCCGGCCATCGTCATGCTGATCAACGCCAGCTTCATGGTGGCCGGCAGACGATCCAGGACCTCCCCGAGCACTGGCTCTCTTGTGCGCGCCGATGTCCCCAGATCCCCCTGGATCATGCGCCCAAAGAACATCGCGTATTGCACAGGCAACGGTTGGTCCAGTCCCATCTTCACGCGGATGCGCTGGACGTCCTCTTCAGCCGCTAACAGGCCGGCGATGACGCGGGCCGGGTCGCCAGGCGCCAACCGGACTAGCACGAAGACGATTACGGAGACACCAATCAGCGTGAGAACGGCAGCGAGGAGGCGCTGCGCGATATAGCGGCTCATCGTGCTTTACGCCTCCTTCTGTGCAGAGGTGCAGGGGCGCAGAGGCGCGATGGGGGCAAGGAGGCAAGGGGAGCTTGGGAACGACCGAGAGTTTGCAAGCCAAAAGTCTCCTTGTCACCCTCTCTCCCCCTCTCATTGTCTCCCCTGCTCCCCCGCTCCTCTGCGCCCCTGCTCTTACTTGGCCGGTCGTGCATAGATGGCGGCGAACTTCTCAGTCGGGTGATAGTCCACGTTTGCGACATCGGACCGGTAGACGATGGGGAAGCGTTGCACCCACAGGAAAATCCAGGGCGCCTCTTCCCAGATGATCTCGGAAGCCTGACAATACAGGTCCTCACGTATGGCAGAATCCGTCTCTTTTCTGGCCGTATTGATAAGCTCATCCACCTCTGGATTGCTGTAAAACGATGTCTCGAGGCCGTTCGGCGGAGCCTGCGAGGAGTCAAACTGCAACATCTGTTGGAACGCGTCCAGGAAGTCGGGCGCCCATCCCAGGAGGTGGAGATCCAACTCGTTTTCCTCGGGCGGGATCAGGATGGCGCCGACGTAGGATGGCCAATCCATCGTTGACACTGACGCCTTCACACCGACCTCGCTAAGGAAGCCGGCAATGGCCTGGGCAGCCTGGAAATCTTGCACATAGCGGCCCGTCGGCGCAATAAAGCCGAGTTCGATGTTCTCAGCGCCGGCCTCGGCCAGCAGTTGCTTGGCCTTCTCCGGGTTGTACTCGTAGGGCGGTTGAGGGCAGTAGCCATACAAGCTGGGCGACATCGGCGCGTCCAGAACCTGTCCCGCGCCAAAGAGCACGCTGTCAATAATCGCCTGCTTGTCCACCGCGTAGTTCAGCGCCTGGCGGACGCGCACGTCGCTCAGCACCTCATCGGTGGTAAGATCGGAAGAGCACAACGTCAGAATGCTGGGCGCCAGCAGGACCTCGACGTCCGGGTTCTGTTTCAGCGCCGGCAGATCGCTGATGGGAGGCAGGATGATCAGATCCACCTGGCCGGCTAGCAGCAGGCTTTCGCGGGTGGCCGCCTCGGGCACGATACGGAAGACGACTTCATCGTAGTAAGGCTGCTCGCCCCAGTAGTCCTCGTTGCGCGCGACCACGATGCGCTCGCCTTTAACCCGCTCCTTGAAGATGTACGGACCCGTGCCAACGGGCTGGGTGATGGTTTCGTAGGAGTTGCCCTCTTGATCCACGGACGCCGGTGAAATGATGGTGGCATTGCTCGACCCCGCAAGGGCGGCGAGCAAGGGCGGAAACGTGTCGCTCAGGTGCAGCCTGAAAGTGTACTCGTCCACGACCTCGACATCCTCGATGACGTTGAAGGTGCCTCGGGCGGGACTCTTCAGGTCGGGGTCCAGTAGCCGGTCCAGGTTCCATTTGATGGCCTCTGCGTCCATGGCCGTTCCATCGTGGAAGGTCACGCCTTCACGGAGATGAAGGGTGTATTCAAGGCCATCGTCTGAGATATCCCAGTCGGCGACGAGTTGCGGTAGAATATCCCCCTCTTTGTCGGCGAAGAGCAGTGTCTCGACCATGTATTCGGCCATGTTGCCCACCGTGGTGGTGGTGTTCTGGATCGGGTCCAGGGTGTCGGGATCGATGCCGACGGCGATGCGGAAGGCGGTGGGTTCTTTGGGTTCGGCCGGCGCCTCCTCTTCAGGAGCCGACACCGGCTCTTCGACTTCTGCCGGCTGTTCTGGCTGGGCGGCCGGCGCCGGCTGGCACGATACGCCGGCGACCAGAATGACGATCATCACGCCAACGAGTGCTAGCCAGGAACGGCGTCGCAAGAGCGTGATTGCGGGGAAGGGTTTGTTCTTCATGTCTCCTCCTCATGTGTTTGTTATGTGTTTGTTGATGTTGACTATTCACCGTGTGCTCGCAGTGGGTCCCTGGGCTTGTTCAGGACTGTCTTTGTCCGTCGTGCCAACAGCAGTGTGGGCGTTAGGCCTGAGCACGGCACTGTGCTCGGCCGGAGGTATAACAGCATTTTTAGTCGCCAGGCCAGCGTCCAGCAAGCGTAGGTGAATAGTCAAGGTGAAAGATTTGTGGGATGCGGGCATTATAGTGGAGGGGCCGGCGATTGTCAAGTGTGCGACACTAACTCGACATTGTTCACCACCTCGTCACCCTCACCGACGTCGGGCACGTCGCTGACGTCGACCATGAACGGGTCCATGCAGACCCGGCCGACGATGGGAACCCACCGGCCTCCGATGAGCACCTGTCCCCGGTTGGACAGAGCGCGCGGGTAACCGTTGCTGTAGCCGAAAGGCACCAAGGCCACAGACGTATCGCGTTGCGTGGTGTAGGTCCGACCGTAGTTGATATTGGAAGAACCCCGGAATTCGGTCCACGAAAAAAGGCGCAAGCGACGCCATCCGGCATCACTTGCGCCTCGACTCTGCTTACGCTTGCCCAGGCAATCTCATCCGCCCAAGTAAGCTTTCTTCACACCAGGGTCATCCACCAGCTTCTCAGATGGCCCCTCGAGCACGATACTGCCGCTTTCCAACACATAGCCTCGCTGAGCAAATTGCAGTGCCAGACGAGCGTTTTGCTCCACGAGCAGAATCGTTGTCCCTTCTTCGTTGATTTCCTTGAGCGCCTCGAACAAGTTCAACATCAGCAGAGGTGCTAGCCCCATTGAGGGCTCATCCAAGAGCATCACTTTCCTCCCGCTCATGAGAGCCCGGCCAACCGCCAACATCTGTTGTTCCCCACCGCTCAAGGTTGCAGCCTTCTGCTCCTGCCTTTCCGCTAGTCGCGGGAAAAGCGAGAACACCAGTTCAAGATCCCGCTCAATCTGTTTGCCATCGCTGCGTGCGAAGGTGGCTAACTGCAAGTTCTCCATGACCGTTAGGTTACCGAAGAGGCGTCTACCTTCAGGGACATGGGAGATGCCCAACTCACTGACCACCTTGTCGGCAGGGTACTTGAGCAGGTCTTTCCCCATGTAGGTTATTTTGGTGTCTTCTTCGACCGGGACCAGCCGGGAAATCGCCCGCAGGGTAGTGCTCTTGCCGGCGCCATTAGCACCGATAATGCACACGATTTCTCCTTCGTCGATGTGGAAGCTAATGCTGTGGAGGGCCTTAATCCTCTGATAGGAAACCTGCAAGTTTTCCACCGATAACAGCATCAGGTCACTACCTCCTCACCCAGATAGGCCTCGATAACCCTAGGGTTGTTTTGGGTTTCTTCCGGTGTGCCCTCGGCGATGACCTCCCCAAAAACCAGGGTCTGGATGGTATTACAGAGGTCCATAACGACCTTCATCCTGTGCTCGATGAGGAAGATGGCCAGCCCTAGCTCGCCGTGGACGCGACGGATGATGTCCATCATTCGAGTTAGCTCTTCTGGATTCATGCCGGCGGTCGGCTCATCCAGAAACAAGACTTTGGGCTCCGTGGCCAGGGCCCTGGCCATCTCCACCCTTCTCAGGGCGCCGTATGGCAGGTTGGTCACAATCTGATCCGCGAGAGGGCGGACTTCCACGAGCTCCAGAAGGCTGTTTGCTTTCTCTTCAATCTCGGCTTCTTCCCGGTGGCGCTTGGGCGTGCCGAAGAAGGCGCCGATCAGTCCGTAGCTGATCTTCGAGTAGTGGGCCATCTTTACATGCTCGAGTACGGTCATATGCCGCCACAATCGCAGGTTCTGGAAGGTCCGGCCCAGGCCCGAGGAGGCGATCTCGTAGGGGCGCAGGCCTACGATTGAGCTGTCTTCCAACCAGATTTCTCCCTCGGTAGGTGTGTAAATGCCGGTGATGAGGTTGAAGATCGTGGTCTTGCCGGCCCCGTTCGGTCCGATCAACCCTCGGATCTGGCCCGGTTCGACCCGTAGATTGTAATTGTGGACAGCCCGCAACCCACCAAAGTAGTGAGTCACATTTTCAACGCGCAGCAGCGACATGCTCCACCTCTTCTTCTGGCTTCTGTTTCGGTTCGAGGAGATTCTTGACGTCGAATTCCCTGAAAGCGATCAGGCCTGTTGGCCGGAAAATCATCACCACAATGAGCAGGAGTGGAATGATAATCCACTTGTAGACCTCTAATGGCCTCAGGGCTTCACCGAGAAGATTGAAGCTTACAGCGCCAACAATAGGTCCGGCGACGGAGTTCAACCCGCCGAAGTAGACCATGGCCAGGACTTCGGCGAGTTTTTGAAGGCCGAAGGTGCCCGGATTGATGTACCGCAGCACGTGGGCAAAAAGCCCGCCGGCCACGCCGGCCCAGAAGGCTGCGAACAAGAAAGCTATCATCTTGGTGCGTCGGGTGTTAACGGTCATGGCATTGGCTGCCATTTCCTCATCGCGCACTGCGTTCAGCGCCTTGCCAAGGGTAGATCGCACGAAATTATTGATGATCCATAAGCAGAGGACTGTCCACACGAATACCGTGGGCAGATTGGCCCAGTCTGGCTGGCTGCCCAGGCCGCGCGGCCCCCCAACGACCTCCAGGTTCTCGATGAAACTCTTGACGATGAACGTAAATGCCAAGGAGATAATCGCCAGATAGTCGCCTCTTGTTCGAAAGGAAGGGATCGCGACGAGAGTGGCGCCGAGGGCCGCGGTGGCTCCCCCCACGATCAATGCGGTTGGGAACATGAACGGTCCCAAAGCGGGAGGCAGGAGGGGTGGCCCAAAGGCTCTGTCATCGACGAACGCGACCATGGTGAAGACCGAGGCTCCGTATGCGCCCAGGGCCATGAACCCAGGGTGCGAGCAGGAGAACTCTCCCATGTAGCCATTCACCACGTTCAAGCTCAAAGTGAGCATAATGCCAATCAAGGTGAGCCTGGCGACGAGGGTTCTATAATCGCTAACGCCGGCCCACAGACCCAGGACAGCGTAAAGCAGACCGAGGTGCACGATAACAGAGACCCACATCGGGAAGCTGAGAAGTTTAGCCGCCAACCTGTTCGCCAGCGAGGCACTCAGCCGCGCTATGACCGCTACCGGCAAGACATAGATCAGCAGCACGTAGAGGATTGCGCTGGGGATTAGCGCGAGATCCTTCAGCACAATCGCGAAGCCAAAAAGGGCTGGGATTTTGATCATCCCCAGGATTCGGGCCAGATAAGTACCCAACAGTTGTTCAAGCGCCACCGCGATCAGAGCGCCGAGGAGCCAACCTAGCAGGGGGACCTGGGAAAACGGAGCCCAGATTCTGTTCAGTAACTGGCCCAGGCGGTTCCTGCCTGTCGACAACTCGCCACTCCTTACGCCTGTTCTCACTCCCATATCAATTCCTCCTAGAGCCTCAGACGGGCGGTATGGGCCTCACCGAACAAGCCGTGGGGCTTGAAGGTCAGGATCAGCAGGATGATAGAGAAGGCGACCAGATCGCGGAGGGTGGAAGGGAATAGGTAGGGAGCAGGGAATAGGGAGAAAGGGAACATGGTGGGGAAGGGGTTGGGAATGACAACCACAAAAATCTCGATGAACCCCATCAGAAACCCGGCGAGTGCGGCTCCCAGAATGGAGCCTCTGCCCCCCAGGATCGCAGCCACAAAAGCCTTCCAGCCGATGGTAATGCCCATGTAGGGGTCCAGGACGGGATAGGCGACGCTAAAGAGAATCCCTGCGGCGGCTGCCAGAGCCGACCCGAGCCCAAAGGTGAGGGCAGCAATGGTGTTAATCGACACCCCCATCAAGGGTACGACGCTGAAGTCGAACGCCGTCGCCCGCATGGCCATGCCCCATTTGGTGCGTTGCACAAACTGATGTAGGACAAGCATGAGCAGCAAGGACACGAGCACGATCGTGATCTTCTTGTTGGTTATGCTCACGCCGCCGATGTTGTAGGTGGTTGTCGCGATCAAGGATGGGAAGCTTACGCGTCTAGCGCCCAGCAAGGCTAAATTCCCGGTCTCCAGTATGATGCCGATCATCAAGCCGGTGATCGCTGCCGAAGCGCGCGGTGCTGCCCGCAAGGGCCGATAACCCACCCTTTCGACGAGCATGCCCACGAACGAGGTCAGGAACATGGCGAAAATGATGCCCAACACCAGCAACAACCAATTGGGCAGTAAAAGGCTGCTCATCGAAGCGACGGCCAACAGCCCACTCACGACAAAGAAGCCGATGTAAGCGCCGACCATGAAGATATCGCCGTGGGCGAAGTTAAACAGCAGCAGGACGCCATACACCATGGAGTACCCCAGGGCGATCAAGGCGTAGAAGCTACCCCACTGCAGGGCATTCACTACGTTTTGGAAGAAAAACGTCATCGTGTTCGCTTCCCTTCATTCTGTGTCAGCAATTCCCGTTATGGCGTTCGTAGTAACGACTTCAGTCGTTGGGACTGCGTAACAAGCGACTGAAGTCGCTACTACGAACCTACATCTCATGAAGATAATGCTAAAGCGGGAATTGCTGATTCTGTGTAAGGGGACGGAGGTGAGAGGGTGAGGAGGAGACAGGGGGACACGGAGAAGGCCCCCCATCTCCCCCTCTCCTTGTCTCCCCCTCACCTCCGCACCCCTGCACCTCCGCACCCCTGCACAGGTTGGTTACTCTGGACAGACCTGCTTGTAGAACTCAAACTCACCCGCGTCGCTGATCTTGACGATGACGGCACACTTGATGGGGTCGCCTTCCTCGGTGAAGGTCATGTTGCCCGTGATGCCGTCAAACTCCTTGATCTGGGCCAGCGCATCGCGGATACATTGGCGATCCGTGTCCAGGTCTCCGGTGAGCGTGCCGCAATCTTGAATGGCCTTCTGGACGATGAGCATGGTGTCCCAGGTGAGAGCGCCCACGTCATCCGGCACGTAGCCGTGCTCGTCGTTGTAGCGGTCGATGAACTCCTTGGTCGCGCCCGTAGCGCCGGCTGCGGCGTAGTGAGTACTGAAGAACTGTCCGTAGCAGTCCTCGCCACACAGGTTTATCAGCTCGGCGGAGCCCCAGCTATCGCTGCCCACAATGGGCGCATCCCATCCCAGTTCGTGGGCCTGCTGCACGATCAAGGCTACTTCGTTGTAGTACTGCGGTGTGAAGATGAATTCGGCCCCTGCCGCTTGGATCTTAGTCAACTGAGCGCTGAAGTCGGTGTCCCTGGTCGTGAAGCTTTCGAAAGCGACCACGGAACCGGGGCCATGTACGTCTTCCCAGCCCTGCTTGAAGAACTCGGCCAGCCCCTTGGGATAGTCACTGGCCACGTCGTAGAGCACGGCTGCCTTTTCGAACCCAAACTCCTCGGTGACGAAATTAGCTACTACCGGTCCCTGGAAGGGGTCCAGGAAGGGGGTCCGGAAGATCCAGGGGCGGTCCAGGGTGGTATTGGGGTTCGTGGACCAAGGGCTGACCATGGGCGTTTCATTATCATTGGCCACGCCGCCGGCCGGCACTGCTTGCTTGGAAGACTGCGGCCCGACGATGACCAGCACCTCGTCCTGGGTGATCAGCTTGGTGTTGACCTTGGTCGCCGATTCCGCCTTGGACTCGTTGTCCTCGATGGCCAACTCGACCTGGTACTTCGTTCCCCCGACGTCTAGACCGCCGGCCGCTTTGATATCCTCGATCCACATCTCAGCCGAGAACTTCGTGCCTTCACCCACCTTGGGGATATCGCCGGTGATCGGGGCGTTGACGCCAATCCTGATCACTCCACCGTATGGAACCGAAGGCGCGGCAGCCGGCGGAACACAGGCCGCAATTCCCCCTAACGCCACAACCATTGTCAGAGCCAACAGAAGCATTTTTGCCATTTTCTTCGACATCATACTTTCCTCCTTCGGAATACGCGTGAACCACATTGCCAAGCAGTTTCGTCCCTGACGCTCACCCCCTTTCCCCATCGGAGCTCTCTCGGAAAGTCCCAGAGCCTGATTTCAAGAAGGAAAAGCGGCTCGGGACCACCGATCCTTTAACATTTCACCCCCACCCAAACTTGGGTGCAAATCGCCAAATATGGTAAAAACGGGCTG
>JAANWY010000315.1 GCA_018263655.1 Anaerolineales bacterium
GTCGTGGTTACAACTCAATAGGTTGGTGTCCCATGCCGACGTTACATGTTCAGCTTCTGGGAGAATTCCGCCTGGCGTACGGCGATGCACCCGTCGCCGGCGTCACCACGCTGCGCTTGCAGTCGTTGCTCGCCTATCTCCTGCTGCACCAAGGGGCGCCCCAGTCCCGCCAGCACCTGGCCTTCCTCTTCTGGCCCGACTCCACCGAGCGCCAGGCCCGCACCAACCTCCGCAACCTATTGTACCATTTGCGACAGAAACTCCCCAACGCCGACGATTTTCTGCTCACCGAACACACAACGATGCAGTGGAACCCCGACACCTCCTTCACCTTGGACGTGGATGCGTTCGAAGCCGCCGTCAGGGACGCTCACGCCGCCGAGGAAGCCGGCAACCCCACCGCTCTCGGCTCATCGCTCGAACGGGCCGTCGAGCTCTACGCCGGCGACCTGCTGCCCAGTTGCTACGACGACTGGATCACGCCCACCCGCGAAGAGCTCTACCAGACCTTCATCAGCACCACAGCGTGGCTGATCCGCGCGCTGGAAGAGCAGCGCGAGTATCCGGCCGCCATCCGGTACGCTCAACACCTGCTCCAGCACGACCCGCTGCACGAGGCCACCTACCGCCGGCTGATGCGTCTGCACGCCCTGAGCGGGGAGCGCGCTCGCGCCCTGCGCGTGTACCACACCTGCGTCACCGTCCTGGAGCGCGAACTGGGCGCCCCGCCCGGCGCGACGATCCAGGAAGCCTATCGGCGGTTGGTGAACCGCGATGCTGAAACGACGACGCCAGTGACGCCCATCTCGCCGTCGACGGTCGCGCTGCCGCTGGTGGGGCGCGGTGAGGCATGGCAGCAGTTGCAGACGGCCTGGCGCAGCGCGAGCCGTGGCCGACCGCGCCTAGTGACGGTGTCCGGCGAAGCCGGCATCGGCAAGACACGCCTGGCCGAAGAGCTCATCGACTGGGCCGACCGGCAGGGCATCAGCACCGCCCGGGCGCGTTCCTACGCCGCCGAGGGCGAGCTGGCCTACGCGCCGGTGGCGGCCTGGCTGCGCTCGGAGCACCTGCAGGCGGCGCTGCCGGCGCTGGACGACGTGTGGCTCACGGAGGTGGCGCGCGTGCTACCCGAGCTCCTGACCGACCGCCCCGACTTGCCGCGCCCCGGACCGCTGCGCGAAAGCTGGCAGCGCCGGCGTCTGTTCGAAGCCCTGACCCAAGCCGTGCTCAGCGCCAGCCAACCGCTCTTGCTGGTGCTGGACGACGCCCAGTGGTCCGACCAGGAGACGCTGGAATGGCTGCGCTATCTGCTGCACGCCGAGGGGCCGGCGCGGCTGATGGTCGTCGGCCTGTATCGGCCGGAAGAGGCGGGGCCGGAGCACCCACTGACGGCGCTGCAACACGCGCTGCACCGCAGCCGGCAACTGACGGAGGTCGAGCTGGAGCGGTTGGACNGCACCGAGACGGCAGACCTGGCGACCCACGTGGCCGGCCAAGACCTCCCCGCAGAGTTGACAGCGCGACTGTTCGAGGAAACTGAGGGCAACGCACTGTTTGTCGTGGAGACGATGCGTGCGATGTCTGGAGACTGGGGATCAGAGACTAGAGATTGGGGAGAGATGGCGGCGTTTGAATCTCCCATCTCTAATCTCCAATCTCTACCCCGGGTGCACACCGTCATCCAGCAGCGCCTGGCTCAACTCACACCGCCCACTCGTGAACTGGTCGGCCTGGCGGCCACCATCGGGCGTGAGTTTACGTTCGACATGCTGGCTCAGGCGAGCGAGGGTGACGAAGACGCGCTGGTACAGGGGTTAGACGAACTGTGGCAGCGACGGATCGTGCGGGAGCAGGGTGAGGATAGCTACGACTTCAGCCACAACAAGATCCGCGAAGTGGCGTATGCTGGCGTGAGTGCGGCGCGGCGCCGGCTGCTGCACCGGCGCGTGGCGCAGGCGCTGGAATCTGTGCACGCCCATGAGCTGGACGTTGTTAGCGGACAGGTGGCATCGCACTACGAACGGGCCGGCCTGCCGGAGCTGGCTGTCGGCTATTACCGGCGGGCGGCGGAGGTGGCAGTGCGAATCTGCGCCAACGCGGAGGCGGCGGGTTACCTGACGCGCGGGTTGACCCTCCTGGAGACGCTGCCGGCCACCCCGGAGCTCCAAGAGCGCGAACTGGCTCTGCAACTCGCCTTGGGCAATGCACTGTCCGTCACCCAGGGCGTTGGTGCGCAGGAAGTTGGCCAAACCTACGCCCGAGCACAAGTGCTGGGTGAGCAGACCGGACAGACGTCGCAGCTCTTTCGGGCAACGTGGGGATTGTGGCCGGTCCATTTGATACGAGCCGAGTTACAGATGGCGCGGGAACTGGGGGAGCAGCTTCTGGGCCTGGCCGAGGAGCAGGGGGACTCAGGGTGGCTCTTGGAAGCCCACCGGGCTGTGGGAGCCACCCTGTTTCTCAGGGGAGAGCCGGCGCCGGCCCGAACGCATCTGGAGCAAGCCCTCACCATCTACGACCCGCAGCAGCAGCACAGTCACCGCTTTCAGTACTTGTGGGACCCGGGCGTGGTGTGTCGATCCTATCTTGCCGACGCCCTGGGACTGCTCGGTTATCCGGTCCAGGCACTGCAAAGAGTCGATGAAGCGCTCGAGTTGGCCCGCGAGCTGGCTCATCCTGTCAGTGAGGCGCAGGCTCTGGGCCATGCCGCCATCTATCACATGTTGCGCCGGCAGGCCGAGGCAATCCAGGGGCCGGCCGAGGCGGCCCTCGCCCTCGCGACCGAGTGGGAAGTACACGACTGGGCTAGGCTCGTGGTGTTCCCTCGAGGCTGGGCCCTGGCTGAGTTGAGTCCTGAGTCGACCGCAGGGAAAGCGCAATTGCACGCCGGGCTAGAGATGATGCGTCAGGGCATGACCGACCTGCTGAATGCCGGCACACCTTTGTACGAACCCGTGCACCTCGCCCTGCTGGGTGAAGTCTACGGCAGAGCGGGGCAGCCGGAGGAGGGACTGGCTCTCGTCGACGAGGCGCTGACGGCGGCAGACAGAACCGGCGTGCGCTACTATCTGGCGGAACTGCATCGGATCAAGGGGGAACTGCTGCTGATGCAGGGCGCAGGCGCGAGTGGCCCGACGGAGGCCGAAGCCTGTTTCCGCCAGGCGCTGGAGGTCGCTCGCCGGCAGCGGGCCAAGTCGCTGGTGCTGTGGGCGACCATGAGCCTGAGCCGGCTGTGGCAGCGGCAGGGCCGGCCGGCGGAGGCGTACCGCCTGCTGAAGGACGTCTATGATTGGTTCACCGAAGGTTTCGACGAACCCGATTTGAAGGCGGCCCGAGCGCTGCTGGAGGAGCTGAAGGTGAGCAGTAACAGGATATGACAACGGATTTTCGGGATGTATCGGATAGTCATCTATCTGTTCAAATCCTCTCGATCCGTTGTCATATGCGGGAAGGCAACATCTCCTCAGCGATGCTTGGTGGATACTCGGGATGTATCGGACAGTATCCGTTCAATCCCCCAAATCCGTTGTCATATACAGACAAGAAAAACAATCTCATACGCAAAGGTACAGCTTATGACCGAACTCATCTATTCTGACTTGACCTACGAGGTGCGGGGCGCCATCTTCGACGTCTACAACGAATTACACCACCTCGATCTGTCCGAAAAGGGCTGGGAGAACGCGCTGGAGATTGCTCTGAAGGAGCGCGGCATGCACGTTCAGCGACAGGTAGAATACGAATTGCGATACAAAGGGTATCGCATCGGTCGCTTTTTCGTGGATATGCTGGTTGCAAAGAAGTTGCTCCTTGAGCTCAAAGCGGAAACGAAGTTGCTGCCCATCGACAAAGCCCAAGTCATCACCTATCTCGGCGTGGCTGGATTGAAACTTGGCATGCTGATCAACTTCGGCGGGCATGAACTTGAAATAAAGCGCATCCCGAACTTCGTCGGTCAGCCAACTGACCACTCCCCGCAAAGCGCCGATTCACCCGAAAACCACTTGCTCTATCCGGCCCTCACCCGCGAGTTACGAGGTCTGCTATATGACGTCCACAACACTCTGGGACCTGGCTTCATGCATATGCATTACCGGCGCGCCATCCAAATCGAGTTGCGCCGGCATGACATCCCGTACACAGTGAAGAAGGAAATTACGCTGCGATACCGCCAACAGCCTATCGAAGCGCGTGAAACGCGCCTAATCATCGTGGACAAGCGAGTGCTACTCATCCCAATTGCTGTGCGTGCCATCACGGCGCTGTTGAGACAACGTCTGCGTCAATACCTGAAGCTGTTGGATCTCAAGCTTGGACTCATCGTCAATTTCCATACGCCAAGTCTGGAAATTGAGACGGTGAGGGTACAATGAATGTCCGAAAGTCAATGAAATGGTTGCTTCCATATGACAACGGATTCGGAGGATGAAACGGATGGCTTTCCGACAGATCCTGACAAACCATTGTCATACGGTGCGGCATCTGACAGCAGATTCTAAGGATTCATCGGATCACTCACTATCCGTTCAATCCTCTTAATCCGTTGTCATATCCGATGGGAAGAGGAAACAAAATGAGTAACTTCACTGAATACAACGAATACGATGGGCTGGGGTTGGCCGAACTGGTGCGCGACGGCGAGGTCACGGCCGGCGAGGTGGTCGAAGCCGCCATCGCGCGCATCGAGGCGCTCAACCCGCAGCTCAACGCCGTGATCCACACCATGTACGACCGGGCGCGGGCCGCCGTCGAACGCGGCCTGCCCGAGGGGCCGTTCACCGGCGTGCCCTTTCTGATCAAAGACCTCTTCGTCGCCTACGCCGGCGAGCCCCTGCGCGCCGGCAGCCGGTTTTTCGACGGCTTCGTGCCCGACCACGACAGCGAGTTGGTCCGGCGCTACAAGGCCGCTGGCCTGGTCACTCTGGGCAAGACCAACCTGCCCGAGCTCGGCCTGCTGGGCGTGACGGAGCCGGAGCTGCTCGGCCCGACCCACAACCCGTGGGACCTGACCCGCTCCCCCGGCGGCTCCAGCGGCGGATCGGCGGCGGCCGTGGCGGCCGGCATGGCGCCGCTGGCCCACGGCAGCGATGCGGCCGGCTCCTTGCGTCAGCCGGCGTCCTGGTGCGGCTTGTTCAGCCTGAAACCGAGTCGCGGCCGCACCCCTGCCGCCGACATCGCGCCGCTACTGGTCATCGATCACGTGCTGACCCGCTCGGTGCGCGATAGCGCTGCGATGCTGGATGCCACCGCCGGCCCGGAGGTGGGCGCCGCCTACGTCGCGCCGCCGCCGGCCCGCCCCTTCCTCGACGAGGTCGGCCAAGGCAAGCTTGGCCTGGCCGAACCTGGCAAATTGCGCATCGCCTACACTGCCCAGCCGTTGTTTGGCGATTACGTGCACGCCGACTGCGTGGCGGGGTTGAAGGCCACGGTCAGCCTCCTCGAAGAGTTGGGACACGAGGTGGTGGAGGCAACGCCTGACGTGGACGGCCAGGCGATGGTGGGCGCCGCTCTCTCGATGTTGGCGGCTGAAGTCAAAGCGGAGGTCGAGGAAGCCGAGGCGCTCCTGGGGCGCGAGGCCACGCCCGACAATTTTGAAGCAGCCACCTGGGCAGCTCTCGTTGCCGGCGGGGAGATTTCGGCGCCGGACTTCGTCCGCGCCACGCGTCAGCTCCGGCGCGGCGGGCGGCAGTTCAGCCGGTTCTGCGGCGCTTACGACGCGTTCCTCACGCCCACCGCGGGCATTCCGCCGGCGGGGACGGGCAGCCTCGCGGGCGACATGGAATCGCTCTACAAGGTGATACCGTTTCTGCCCCTGCTGGCGAACGCCAGCGGCCAGCCGGCTATGTCGGTACCGCTGCACTGGAACGACGCGGGGCTGCCCATCGGCATGCAGTTCGTGGGCCGCTACGGCGACGAAGCCACGCTGTTCCGCCTGGCTGGCCAGCTCGAGCGCGCGCAGCCGTGGTTCCATCGGCGGCCGGCGGTGTTCGGGTTGCCGGCATGAGCCAACGACGCCACGCCACCAGACCCTAAAGGTTTCAGGCAACGCTGCGCGTTGCAAAACCTTTAGGGTCTGTCCTTTTCCCCCGAAACCCTTCACAAACCGCCCCCGTTTCACGAAAACCCCCCACGAGACGCATTTCTTCACAAAACCCCACTCATAAAACGCTCCATGAAACGCTTTTCAAACGCTCCATTCGTATACTTGAATCATAACCTAATCGTTCAAGTTCAGACGAAAGGAGGAGCAGATGAAGGTTCTACGCTGCCGCGACGCCGGCTTCGACTGCGAGCACGAGATTCGGGCCGAGAATGAGGAGGACGTCCTGCAGCAAGCGGCCGAGCACGCCCAAGCCGTACACGACGTCGACGTGACGCCGGAGTTGGTCGAGCAGGTCAAAAGCCTGATCCGCGAAGAATAAGTCGAAATTCCGAGCCATTCCCTAGCGAGTAAAGGAGAAACAAGAATGACGAATTTGTTGAGAAATCGCGCACTGTTGGTCGCCGGCTTGCTGTTCGTGCTCGTTCTGGCGGCCTGTCAACCCATGGTCTTGCCGACGCCGGCCGCCGCACCGCAGGAGGCGGAGGCCCAATCCGAGGCCCCCTCCCTCGCCACCGCGTCGGCCGTCTCTCGGCTGTCCAACCAGCCCGGGCGAGCCATCGTCACCGCCCGTGGCAACCACTTCGTCGTGGATTCGGTGCCACCCTTGGGCGGCCCGAATGAGGAGATCAACCCGCTTGACCTGATGTTGGGCGGGTTAGCCACGTGCGGCACGTTCATCTACGAGACAGCAGCTCAAGAGATGGGTATCCCTCTCGACGAGCTCGCGGCGACTGTCGAAGGTGACTTCGATCCACGCGGCGTGGGCGGCGCGCCGGTCAATCCGCGCATCCAAGCGATGCGCGTGCATATGGACATGGCCGGCCCCACCGCAGAAGAGGCGGAAAAGCTAGCCGACGCCTTCCGCACCCGCTGCCCGATCTACACCACCCTGTCTCGTGCCGCGCCCATCGAGATTTCGACGGGTGAGAAGCAAGAAGCCGCGGTTGCTGAAGGCCTAGCTACCGCTTCGGTGGTTTCGAAGCTGTCCAATCAGCCGGGGCGCGCCATCGTCACCGCCCGTGGCAACCACTTTGTCGTGGATTCCGTGCCGCCGCTGGGCGGCCCCAACGAAGAGCGGAACCCGCTGGACCTGGCGCTGGGTGCACTGGCCACGTGTGGCACGTTCATCTATGAAACGGCAGCCCAGGAGATGGATATTCCGCTGGAGAGCGTGGCTGCCACTGTTGAAAGTGACTTCGATCCACGCGGTGTCGCCGGCGCCCCAGTCGACCCGCGTATCCAAGCGCTCCGTGTCCAGATGGCGCTGGAAGGGCCGGACCAGGCCGAGGCAGAGAAGTTGGCCGAAGCATTCCAAAATCGCTGCCCCATCTACACGACACTGACCCGCGCCGCACCCATCGAGATCGAGAACGTGACGAAATAGATTTCTCACACTCCTCCTGGTTGGCACCTGCTCGCCACGATGCCGGCGAGCAGGTGCCGCTGCTCTACCAGAGGATGCCGAACATGACGTGAGCCCAGAATCCTGAGGCAGGCAATCGTGAAGCGAAGAAAACAGCCGGCGCACTCGCATATGTTCCAGGTGCGGATATGGCGGGAAGACTTGGGCGCCGGCCAGTCCGAGTGGCGCGGCAAGGTGCAACACGCGCTCAGCGGCCGGCGGCGCTACTTCCGCCAGTGGCCGGACCTGCTCGTGTATCTGCAGGAGATGCTGTCGGAAGTGGAGGCCGAGGATGGTAGTGGCGAGGCATTCCCGTGATCGTGCGACACCTGCCCTGGAACCTCATCCGTGGGAACTAACGTCCGCGCATATGACAACGAGTGAAGTGGATTAGGCGGGACGCAGCTGCGCATGGGGGGCTTCCGTTCGAGCTACTCCAGGAATTAAGCGGCCGTCGCCGCAGCGGCGAGACGCTGGTTGACGACGTGCCAAAAAGTGGCAACGGCCTTCGCGTTGGCGTCAAAGAAATCCTCGAAGAAGCCAACGTCGTTCAACACCGGCGGGTACGCATACCGTTCGCCGTCCTCACCATATTCGGTGACCCAATCATCCGGCTCGTGCAGATCGACAACGTCGAATAAGTCAGTCGGGTACAGATAAGGCCGGCCTTGATCGTTCAAGATTCGGAAATCGCCGGCTTCAATCCCAATCACTACATAATCCTGATGAGGGGTCAGGTCCGGATAATCTGGGGTTTCGCGACGCAACTGTACAACCATGGTTAGCTCACCCTTTTCCGTTTGATTTCAACACGACCGATTCCATGATGTTCATACCAATGATACTCATACAGGTCATTGCCGATCTTGAATGGAGGGCTGCTCTTCTTGACCCATTTGGATGTTCTTCCACCATAGGTATCCACCAAGCGTTGAACATCACGAATGCGTTTGCCCTTGGCGATCACACGTGATTGAGCGATCATTCGCGGCGTCAGCTTCGAAATCGGCTTCTCTTTCTTTAAGCTAAGTGAAGATCGGATGGGAAACACGGCAGATGAGATAATGCCACTACAGACTGGTCTGGCGCAACCAGCCATCCCAAATGGCAAACCGACAGATAGCTCAATTATACCGAACCGAGCTGGACGGGTCAAACTGGTGAAGGAGAACCTTGCGAGGACAGGCGACGAATGTTAGCCCTCTGCCCCTCATCAGGAAATTATCTCTCATGAAATACCCCACGAAACGCTTTTTTCACGAAATTCCCCCTCCCGAAACGCTCCATGAAACGCTTTTGAAACGCTCCGTATGTATAATAAAGCCACAGAATAGTTTGGTAAGGCCACACGACCATCATTGAGAGAGCTTACACGGCCAGGGTGACCGGCGTCTCTCAACCGGTTATTGAGCCGGCGGCTTATGCTTACTCAGGTGCCGGTCACCTGATCTCAGATGGATATCGAGGTGGATGAATTGGACACTGTTGAGCAACCGTACCGGTCGCATCTGTTCACCGTGCGGATGTGGCAGGAAGCGATGGGCGCCGGCCAGTCCGAGTGGCGTGGCAGAGTCCAACACGTGCTCAGCGGCGAAACACGCTACTTTCGCGATTGGCCGGCGTTGCTAACTCACGTGCAGGCAATGCTGGAAGATGCGGAGCTCGACGGACACGCAGAAGAGAAAGAAGCAGAGGATGAAGATTCTACGATGTTGTGACGCCGGCTTCGATTGCGACCACGTAATCCGTGCCGCGAGCGAAGAGGACATCCTGTGGGAAGTGGTCGACCACGTGCAGGATGTACACCACATCGAAGTGACGGTGGAAATGGCCGAGCAGGTGGAAGGCCTGATTCAAGAGGAGTGGACAAATGATGAACCATAGATCAGGTACGATTCTCCTGGTCGAGAGCGACGCGAACGCGGCGAGGCCCCTGATCATGGGCCTGCAAGACGAAGGGTTTCGGGCGCTGCACGCCAGAGATGGCCGGCAAGGCCTCGGGTGCGTCCGATCTGCACGACCGGACCTGGTCCTGCTGGACGCGATGCCGCCCCGCATGGACGGCTTCGGCGTGTGCCGCACCCTGCGGCAGGAGTCCGCGGTCCCCATCATCATGCTGGACGACCGTGGTTGGGAGCGGGACCGGATTCGGGGCCTGGAGATCGGCGCCGACGACTACGTGGTGAAGCCCTTCAGCCTGCGGGTACTCGCAGCCCGGATGCGCGCCCTGCTCCGCCGGCGCGAGCTGGATCGCCGGCAGGTATCGCCGCCCAGCGGCAGGATCGCCGTGGGTGGAAT
>JAANWY010000316.1 GCA_018263655.1 Anaerolineales bacterium
GTAGGCGTCAGCCGTATCGAAGTGTGCTTCTTGTGCGGCCAGCACGCTTCGATACGCTCGCTACCCTTCGACAGGCTCAGGACGTCGCTCAGCATGCTGGCCGCCATAATTAGAATTGCTGTGGTGCCTCGACGCTGCTTTTGCCCAATCCTAGTTTATGCTACAATTGCCCATGCTTGACGAACAGCCGTGAAAACACTATAGCGCCGTCGTCGACGACCGCGCACTTGTGGGACCCCAATGACGGATCCTGGCGTTGGGGTCCCCTTTTTTTCGGTCTCTTCTTGTGTAGGCACGAAGTGCCTGAGTAGCTTGACAATGTTAAATTCGGTTCAGAAATAGCCTTTTGATCGCCGAAGAGCCTGTGCTGAGCGTAGCCGAAGTATCTCTTGACCGAGCGGCGTCCTGAGCTCTGCCGAAGGGGCGAATTGGGCTCGGTCAGGCCTGCCTGTGCGCCTGTCTGCACCTGCCTTCTCGGCGCGGGCAGGCAGGTCGCACGCAGACAGGAGACCTTCGCCCAACACGCCAGGTAGTTTAACATTGTCAAGGTAGTCACTATAAATCTGCAGTTTGACTCACACGAAAGGAGAAAACGTGAGCAAAACGATTGGTATTCTCACTGGTGGCGGCGATGTTCCCGGGCTGAATCCATCGATCAAAGCCATCGTTTATCGGGCTATCGATGAAGGTTGGCGCGTTCTCGGCATTCGCCGAGGGTGGGCCGGCTTGCTATACTACAATCCCGATCAGGATGTAGGTCAGAGCAACCGCGCAGAACATCTCACCAAGTACAAGGTCCGGACAATCGATCGGACGGGCGGGACCTATCTCCACACCTCTCGGACGAATCCCAGCAACGTGAGCCCGGACGCTGCCCCCGAATTCCTGGACGACACAGCCTACGTTGACAAGGAAGACGGTGTCCGTGATTACACGCAGCACGTTCTGAACGTCCTAGAACGCCTGGAAATCGACGCCCTGATCCCCATTGGCGGTGATGATACGCTCGGGTACGGCGCCCGTTTGCACGACGAGGGGTTCCCCATTGTTGCCATCCCGAAGACCATGGATAACGACGTGTACGGGACCGACTACTGCATCGGGTTCTCCACTGCCGTCACCCGGAGCGTGGACTTCATCACAGCCCTGCGAACGCCGACTGGTTCCCACGAGCGCATTGGCATCGTTGAACTCTTCGGTCGCTATTCCGGCGAGACGTCACTCATCTCGGCGTATCTGTCCGGCGTCGATCGGGCCGTCATCAGCGAGGTACCCTTCGATCCGGAGAAGCTGGCGGAGCTACTGATGAAGGACAAGCGAGACAACCCCAGCAACTACGCCATCATGACAATTTCCGAGGGAGCACACATGATCGGCGATAAGCGCGCTCAGTACGGCGAGGAAGACGCGTTCGGGCACAAGAAGCTGGGCGGCATTGGGTCTATCACGAGCGAAGCTCTCAAGAAGCTGACCGGGCAGAGTACGATTTACCAGCAGTTGGCCTACTTGATGCGCTCCGGTGTGCCCGATGCGCTGGACCGCATGGTGGCTATCTCGTACGCGAACTTGGCGCTGGATCTGCTGTTCGAAGGCACAACAGGGCGGATGGTTGCATTGCGAGACGGCAAGTATACGCACGTGCCTGGTAACATGCCGGCCAAGGGCGTGAAGACCGTCGATGTTGATGAACTGTACGATGTAGAGGCATACAGACCGAAAGTCTCCCACATGCTTGATAAGCCGATGTTCCTGTACTAGATCGCCGGCCCGCAGATTTTGGTCACACTCAGTGACTATTCAGGCACTTCGTGCCTACACAAGAAGAGTCCGGAAAAAAGGGGTCGGTGGGGGGCGGCCGCCCCCCACCGACCCCTTTTTTCCGCATTTCGCAGCTGCGAGGGCAGTCGCCGGGCAGTCGCCGGGCAGTCGCCTGAGTAGTTACCATTTGACTTCGATTCGGGCAACCAATACAATAGGAACCACTTAGGAGTCGATTGTGTCGTCCCCTTGACACCCACACAAAAAGAGGAGAGAAAAGACGTGAAAAAGCTGCTGTTGATTCTGAGTTCGACAGTCGTGCTTGGACTACTCGCGGCCTGCGCGAGCGGAGGCGTGGCGCCGGCTCAACCGACTGAAGCGCCACCCCCGGCCGAAGCTCCTGCAGAAGAAGTAGAGGCCGGCGCTCTACCGGACCTGGGGGGGCAAGAGATACGGGTCGCCGTCGAGAACGCCTATCCACCCTTCAACTTCATCGACGAAGAGACTAACGAGCCCGTCGGCTGGGACTACGACGCCTGGCGCGAAATCTGTGATCGCCTCAACTGCGAGCCCGTCTTCGTCGAGTCTGCCTGGGAAGGCCTCTTCGAAGCCATGGCCGCCGGCCAGTACGACGTCGCCGCCGACGGCATCACCATCACCGAGGAACGGGACAAGATCGTCGACTACTCCATCCCCTACTTGGAGTACGGCCAGGTGATCCTGGTCAGCGCCAACGAACAGACTATCGTCGACAAGGACTCGCTGATCAGTTCTGATACCACTGTCGGGGTCCAGTTGGGCACGACCAACGAGAAGACGGCCATCGAGTTGGTAGGCGAGGATCGCATCAAGAGCTTTGACACCTTCGACACACCGGTGGTGGCGCTGATGAGCGGTGACGTGGACGCGGTCATCATCGACAAGGTAGCGGCGGTGGGCTTCATGGGCGCCAATCAGGGCAAGCTGAAGATGGCTGCCGACGTGACTAGCGGCGAGCTGCTGGGTTTCGTGTACCCGCCTGACAGCGAGCTCATCGAGCCGGTGAATGCTGCGCTGGAATCTATGCAAGCGGACGGCACCCTCAAACAACTCAACGACGAGTGGTTCGAGCCTAAATCGTAATAGGAGTCACATCTGGGGAGGGGCATTGTCCCTCCCCAGCTTCTTTCTGCGATCGGGCTTGGATCGGGTTTGGTCCCAGGCAGTCGAATAGGAGGCAAATTTGGCCGTAGGAGAGGCGGTAACAAAGAAACGGAAGTCGAAAGTAGCCCCTTGGACCCAGGCGCTCGAACGCGTGCCGTGGTGGGCTCTCATCCTGATCCTCATCGGTGTCTACATCAGCTACTCAATTCTGAATTCTGAAACCTACCATGACACGTTTCTGTTTCTATCCGAAGGTGTCAAGACCACCATTCTTCTGACTGTCGTGTCATTTGCCATCGCGCTCGTGGTGGGATTGATCACGGGCTTCGGACGCATTTCCGACAATATCATCGTCTACAATATTGCGACGTTCTATGTTGAAGTCGTCCGCGGTATCCCTCTGCTCATCCAGCTGCTCTACGTTGCTTTCGTCGTGGTTCCCCTCGCCGTCCAGGGCCTAAACGCAGCCGGGAGTTTTTTGGTGAATCTTGGGCCCGCCGGCTTCCTGGCTTTCGTGGGTGAGCCGCTAGCGAACGTCAACATCCAAAACGTGAACATGTTGTACCGAGCGATTTTTGGCTTAGCGCTGGGGTATGGCGCCTACGAAGCGGAGGTGTTTCGAGCCGGCATCGAATCCATTGAGCGCGGTCAGATGGAGGCAGCACGCTCGCTCGGGATGTCGTACTGGCAGGCCATGCGCTACGTGATTCTGCCGCAAGCTATCCGTCGTGTATTACCACCGTTGGGCAACGACTTCGTCGCCATGTTGAAAGACTCATCACTAGTGTCCGCCCTGGCTGTTCGAGAACTGACGCAGTTGGCCAAATTGAACCGAGCCAGAACTTTTCGGAGCTTCGAAACCTACAACACCGCAGTTTTCCTCTACTTGGCGATGACCCTGGTGCTCTCTATCGGCGTCAAGGTCCTGGAACGGAGGATGTCAGGCGGCAAATGAACGGAGAATCGGTCGTCCAAATCACAAACGTACACAAAACTTTCGACAACGTCGTCCGCGCGTTGCGTGGTGTCTCCGCTCACGTCCTGCGGGGCGAGGTGTTGGTGGTCATCGGACCGAGCGGATCTGGTAAGAGCACTCTGTTGCGATGCGTGAACGGTCTGGAGAAGGTCGATTCGGGCCAGGTCGTTATCGACGGCACAGACATCACCGCTCCTAAGGTGAACATCAACAAGGTGCGGGCCGAAATTGGCATAGTCTTTCAGCAATTCAATCTTTTTCCGCACCTTACAGCCCTGGAGAACGTCACTCTAGCCCAGAAGGTTGTTCGCAAGCGCTCCAAAGAGGAGGCGGAAGAAGTCACCCGCGAACTGTTGGAGAAAGTGGGAATTCCCGAAAAGGCTGACAACTATCCATCACAACTATCGGGTGGCCAGCAGCAGCGCGTGGCCATTGCGCGTGCAATGGCCATGAACCCCAAGGTCATGTTATTTGACGAGCCAACCTCGGCGCTGGACCCAGAGATGATTGCAGAAGTGCTGGATGTGATGCTGGATTTGGCCAAGGAAGGTATGACTATGATGGTTGTATCTCACGAGATGGGGTTCGCCCGAGCGGCAGCCGATCGCATCATTTTTATGGATGAGGGACGGATCGTAGAAGAGGGAACGTCGAGCAAGTTTTTTGAAAACCCTGACCACCAACGGACCAAGAAATTCCTCAGTAAAATCTTGCACTAATGTCATGTTTTTGGGTGGTTACTCGGACACCTCGTGCCGACACAAGACGAGACCGAAAAAAGGGGTCTGGGGGGCGATCGCCCCCCAGACCCCTTTTTTCGTATTTCTCAACTACGAGGGCGGTAGCCGGCCGATAGCCTGAGTGGCTTGACAATGTCACAGAGATGCTGGCTAAGACCGACCAGCACCTGATCCTCATCCAAGACGGCGCCTTCGAGCGTCCCTTCGACAGAGCTCAGGACGTCGCCTGGACGCTGAAACTTGTTTCGGGTTTTGGGAAGTTGACCCTAGGCGCCACAGCCGCTGGGGACTTATGGGGAAAACACCAGGTAGGTTCTCTAGACAGGACGCCGCCTTTGTAGTATACTAAAGTAGCTTCACAGGCAGTTCCTCCTCGCGACGGTTGCATATATCTCACCCTTACGTGCAACAGCGCAGCACATCACACAGCGACTGCCTAGGGAGCCGCTAGTCGAGCCCTTCGGTTTCCGTCCGTACTGTACAGTGACGTTGGAAAGGGGGTGGTTGCTGGATTTCTCACTATGAGCAGGGACAAGCCCTGCTCGCAAAATGCTCGTATCCGCAAACCTCTGGATCAGTCAACCTTACCTGAGCAAGGAGGCTCTCATGAAAAAACCCCTCATTCTCACAGTGGCGACCCTGACAGCAGTGGTCCTGCTGGTCCTTGGCCGGCCGGCCCTAAGCCAGAGCCCTAACCCGTTGACCGCCTGTCAGGACTTCGCCTACTCGACTGAAGAAGATTTCGTCACCCAAGGCCCCGAACCCCCCGATGGCAACCCCATCATCTCCGACGGCGACCTGCTCAATCGCTCCCATACCGTCTGTAAGCGGAACAGCGAGCTCGTTCAGACCTTCGACGTGGAGGTCGACATGGGCTTGGACGCCGTCGACGTGCTCGACGTCGAACGGGAGTTAGTGGCCTTCTCTACGGAGCTCAACAGCCCCCACGGTAACTTCACCCATGGTGATTTGCTCACGACGGGGGGTACCGTCATTCCCAACAAGGTTCTACTCACCCTGTTTCAGATTGTCGGCGACCGCGGTCTTGACGCGGTTCACTTTGTTGGCCGCTCCAGGAACATCATTGCCTTCAACGAAGCGGCACAGCAGGTGACGCGCCAGGATTGGCTGAGGGATCCCTCGAAACTTATCGGCCTCCTCCAAGAACACCAGGTCGATGTCTGGTTCTCCATCGAAGGCACCGAGCGGCGCGCCGGCGCCGTCTCTATCTTGGACGGTGACCTGCTTTCGGCGCGCGACGGGGTCATCATCGCCGCCAACAGCGCCCTGCTGCCGGCGACGGTCCCAGCCGGCATCCCCCAGCGTGGCGTGGACTTCGGCCTGGACGCGGCAACTGCGCCCCGGAGCGAGGGGCGTGAGGAAATCCGATTTTCCACATCGATCCTCCACCGCGGCCAGCCCCCCTTCAACGATGGCGACATCCTGAAACACGGCAACGGCGTCGAGCTAGCGGCCACCGATCTGTACCAACCCTTCGAGCCGCGTGCAGATTTTCTCGGGACTGATGCAGTCTATATGCGATTCCCGTCTGGGGAACAGCCCCTGTGGTATCGATTCTTGCCGGTGATTCTCAGACAGTTTCTGGGGGTGGAGCCATGAACGCCCCGAGATGCTCATCTCAGAAGTCGAATGAGATAGCTTCCACTTCGGACGATTCTCTCACGCACAAACGAATCTCTCAACTCGTAAAGGAGTTCACAATGCCTCGTCTGCACACACACTGGCTACTGCTAGCCCTCGTGGTCGGCGTGCTCGTACTCTTGGCGCCATCGACAGCCGGCCTGGCGCAGGAGAATCCCTGGGATGCTTGCCAACGCGGCGCCTTCTCTGTCGAAGAAGACTTCATGATGATGGAAAGCGAACCCTTCGATGGCAACCCCTACATCTCCGACGGCGACCTGCTCAGCTTCGATGGGCGGGTGTGCGCCCGCAATGCCGACCTACTCGCTTCCTTCTACGACGGCACGGCTCCGGCCGACTTGGGGCTCGACGCCGTTGACATGGTTAACATCACGGATCGGTTGATTGCTTTTTCGACTGAACTCGACGATCCCAACGGCAAATTCACCGCCGGCGACCTGCTGACAACGCAGGGAGCCATCATCCCCAACATCGCTCTCACCAACGGCTTCGACTTCGGATACGATATCGGTCTGGACGCCGTCCACTTCGTGGGTACGCGCGACAATATCGTGGGCCTGCTGGGTGAAGCGGCTGGCTTGAGCCGCGATCGCTACCTCGAAGCCCCCGACCTGTTGCTCAGCCAGCTCAACCAGTGGGGTGTTGAGCTGTGGTTCTCCATCGAGGGCACGCACCTGGTGGGTAATCGCCGGATCCTCGATGGCGACCTGCTGTCAGTGCAGGGGACCATTGTGGCCAGCAACAAAGATCTACTGCCGTCCACCGTCCCCGCCGGCATCCCCCAGCGTGGCGTGGACTTCGGCCTGGACGCCGTCATCGGGTCCCGCGCCAGCGATGAGGATGAGCCCCTCACCAGCATCCGATTCTCGACGGAGATCCTGTATCACGGTGAGCCCAGGTTCACCGACGGGGACATCCTGCGCGGCGGCAACGGCGTGACCCGGAAGAACTGGGAGCTGATCCAACCGTTCGCGCCAGCGGCCGACTTCCTGGGACTGGATGCGCTCTCGACGCCGCTCATACCGCCGCCGCGCGATCCCAACATCCAGTTCATGTGCGGCGATCGATCCGTGGGCAACTTCCAGGGCGGCCTGGTCTCACCCAGTGGCCCCGCGGGCGCCGGCCTTTACAATAATCCGCCATCAGGCGATCCACCGCGCCAGCCCTGTGGCAATTATGTACCCATCGATGGCTACTTGCCCAGCACGGACGTCAAGCGCTTCCGTGTCGCCTATCGGCAAGCCAGCGATCTGACCGTGCCCAGCGTGGGCAGCGCCAACGGCATCCGCACCAACTGGGTGCTGTACGAGTGGGACAGCTCGGCCGCGGCCTGTCTGCCGACCGGCAGCCTGGATACCGATACCAGCGGCTGGATGGTTGCATCCGCTTACCTGGATGCCAAGCTGGGCGGTCCCAGCACCGGTTTCTGCGCCAATCCAGGTCTGAAATTGGCGGTCTGGGACACCGCCGACCACACGTCCGGGTTTGGCCCCGCCAACCCGGACGGCCACTACCGCCTGTGGCTGGAGTGGGAGGACACCGGCGGCGCCATGCACCGCGAACCCTTCGATCACTCCATCCAACTCGATAACACGGAGCCGAAGATCAACGATCTGAAGGTCACGTTGTCCGACGGCACGACTCCGTTGGCTGCTTGTGGTGAAGCCCCCAACGGCGAAAGCATCTTCAAGGTGTTCGGTGACTTCGAGGATGACTATCATTGGGGTTATCGCCTGCGCGTACGGGGCGGCGACCCGCCGACAGGTGTAACGTACGGCTGGCACAACTACTACGACGGCACGCCAGAAGTGGCCAACACCGACGACACGGGTACCACACCCGATGGCACCACGGTCCACCTGCGCGACATCGACATGACTGATCTAGGCGCGTCCTTCACCGACTGCTGCTATGTCCTGGATCTGTGGGTGCGCGATGCCTCCATCCGCCACTCCTTCAACGGCCGTGTGACTAACGACATCACCGGCAGCAGCGCCTGGTGGGACAACGCGTTCCTCACCTTCGCCGCTGCACCGTAGGCCATTTAACCCACAGTGGGGGCGATGCATTGTCGCCCCCACTGCCCCATTTTTCCGGTCTGTCCTTACGGTAGCGCGGTCAGGAGACCTGTCTGCCGTGCTGGCACAGGCAGGCCGGCCACAGCGGTGTTAGTTCGGTGACGCTCTCACACGGTCTCAATCACTCTCCCGGCGTAAGAAAGCGATGACGTGACTCAGTCCCAGAACCGCGAGCAGCCCTAGCAGCACTGCTACACCGAAGTTAAGATCGATTGTGACCAGGAGAGGGGGGCTAGCCAACAACAAGCCCAAGCCCGCCACAAAGAGCAGCCGGCGAAGGTGTTCGCGCTCCAACTCACGCTCGCCCTCAACCCGCTTCACAGATGTCAGTCGTCGCGCGAAGTGATCTAGATCCCAGGCAGAAAGCGCCGCGACGGTGCCAAGGAGCATCCAGCCGGCTGCCGCGCCGAGCACCAGACCAACCGCCGCGCCCCCGACGAGCGACACCAGACAAATCGAGCCAACCCAGTTCCAGCCTCGTCGCCGGCCCACGTACCAGAGCAGACCGATCACCGCGAACAGCAGCGCCCACGCCCGCCACGGACTCAGGGCGTAGCCAAGGGCCAGCCAGCCGGCGGCCAGCCCGATACTGGCGGACGAAGCCTTTGCCGTCACGGGCTTACGCCCACGGCGCGGTACCAGAGCGGCACCCGGCCAAGCGACGCATGCGCAACCTGGTCGAAAGGCGCGTCCACTTGCCAGTCCAGGACGCGGATGCCGGCCTGCCACAGCCACCGGATCAACAGACCCCGCTCCAGCCTAGCGATGCGAGCAGCCAGTTCGACGGACGGTTTCCGCCGCAGCCTCTTCGCTTCGAAGTCAACGGGGTCGGGGCTGATGACGAGAAGCTGATACCCGCGCGCTCGCAGTCGCACGAGCATTTGTACATCGTCCTCGAAGAGCGGGCTGATCAGGACGAGCTGCGAGTGAGCGGGGAACAGGCGTGTCGGCAGGTGCTCCAACTTGTCGAAGACAAGGCTGTCACCCAGCTCGGCGCGGGCTAACGCCTGCAGGATACGCTCGCGCTGGACTTTGCCGTAGCCAGGGAAGGTCCAGTCCACAAACCCTCCGTACATTAGCAACCCGACCCGGTTGCCGTCATTCAAGAAAGACTCAGCCAGCGCAGCGGTAGCTTCGACGGCGTGCTCAAAAAGAGAATCACCGCTGGACCAGACATTGCTCCGCCGGCGCACGTCCAGAATCAGCCCCACATCGGCGACGCGCTCTTGCTCAAACGCATTGGCGAAGAACGCCCCTGGGTGGCGAGCATTGGCCCGCCAGTTGATCCAGCGCATAGGGTCCCCCGGTTGGTACGCCCGCACCTCAAAGAACTCCACGCCGGCACCACCCTGTCGGGCGGGGATCAACCCGGAGTAGACGCGCGTCCGCCGCGGCCGGATGGGGATGCGCTGCAGCTTCAAGACCCTCGGTAGAACGAGGAGCCGGCCGGGGGCCGAGATTATCACCCTGCGCCGGAAAAGGCCGAAGCGATCACTGGCTGTGACCTGGGCGTCGGAAAAATGATAACTTCCGCGTAGCCCACTCACGGTGTACGCCAACTCGACGACCGCACCGCGGGCGAGCGGCGTGAGCACTCGTGATTCTCCCTCGACGAGGTCTAGCTCAGATGGCAGAAGGTCCTCCAAGAGCACACACTCCAAGGACGGACCTTCGTTAGTGATCGAAAGCTTGACCGTGACAGGCGTACCGGGCGATACTCGATCGGTACTCAGGCTCCGCGCGACCGTCAACTGAGGCTCCTGCGGCTCATACAGCAAGCCGGCACCCAGATAAACTACCAGCGGGATCGCCAGCGCGAGCAGTTCGCCGCTCCGCATGGTCAGGCTCACGAGGATGAGCCCGTAGATCAAGCCGCCTAGCAGAAGAAGACGTCGCATAGAATCACAAGTGGAAGGCTAAACGCTCCGTCGTCTACTCAACATTAACAACGGGCACAGAGGTCTGGCGCAAGATGTCGGCGATCACGTTGTTGCCGGCGCCGCGCTTCATCCACAGATCGGGGACCAGGATCAAGCGATGGATGAGGGCCGGCTTGGCGAAAGCTTTCACATCGTCGGGGAGCACATAGCTGCGCCCCTCCAGCGCCGCCCGCGCCCGCGTGAGTTTGAGCAGTGCCAAAGAGCCCCGGGGACTGGCCCCTACGGCCGTCCGTCGATCACGGCGGGTCGCGTTGACCAAGGTGACCATGTAGCGCTCAATGTCCGGATCGACGTGCACCTCCTCAACAGCGCGCCGCATCGCCAGCAGCTCTTCGGCGTCGGTCACCTGCTCCAGCTCGACCTCGTCGCGCCGCCGCTCGCGCCGCCGTCGCAAGACCTCCTGCTCCTCCTCCAGCGAGGGGTAGCCCACGGACAGCTTCATGATGAAGCGATCGAGTTGAGCTTCCGGCAGTGGAAATGTTCCTTCGTATTCGATTGGATTCTGGGTGGCGATTACGATGAAGGGAGCCGGCAGCTTCATGGTCTCGCCCTCAAGCGTTACCTGATATTCCTGCATCGCTTCCAGGAGGGCCGACTGCGTCTTCGGCGAGGCGCGGTTGATCTCGTCGGCCAGAATGATGTTGGCGAACAGCGGTCCCTTGCGAAGCTCAAAGCGGTTCTGAGCCCGGTTGTAGATGTAGCCCCCCGTGATGTCACCAGGCAGCAGATCGGGTGTGAACTGAATGCGCTTGAAGGCTAGCCCCAACGCCGTGGCAAAGCTCCTGGCGATGAGGGTCTTGGCCAGCCCGGGGTAGTCTTCTAGAAGCACGTGGCCGCCGGCCAAGGCAGCCGCCATGATCTGTTCCAGCAACCGTCGCTTCCCCACCACGGCCCGTTCGACCTCTTCGATCACCCGGTGCCCTCGCGCAGCTACGCCAGCAGCGTCAGCGTTCACCGTGTACCTCCAGTTGAGCCTCCAGGAACTGGACTACGTGCTCCAGGTCAACGTCGAAGGGAGACCGCTGTCCAGCAGACTGAGATCGGCGGTCGAAAGTCAAGAAGGTCCGATGAGAAGTCGCCTCCAGGCCGGCTTGCAAATACACACGGACCTCGGGAGGCAACTCCAACTTCCCCTTTTTGAGTTGCTCTTGGACCTGCTCTGATGCGAGCTGCCCCCGGTAGGCCAGCGCTTCCACAGATAGATGGCCCAACTGGTGTGCGAGTCGCCACCTCGAGTAGCTGCCGCGAGTGGCCAGTTCTATTTGCCTCGACCAACGCGCTACTGGGCCTTCCTGCCGGGTCTCGGGGCCCAGTTCCTCCCGGGCCGGCGCTCTTCTTCCCCTCAAGCTTCGGACGGCCACGTATACGGCGATGACGAGGAAGATTGCCCAGACAAGCGCCTGGGGAAGCATCCCAACAACGAGTTGTGCGATCCAAGAGGCATAAAGCAGGGGGACGACGACCGTTTCACGGACGAATTCTCTAAGGTACCACCCCAGCCCGGCCACGATGAGCGAAGCCAGACTTGCGACTAGGAGCCGGCGTCTCACCCGACCCCTCCAGCAGCCCGGGCGATGGCCGTCAAGCACGCCTCAGCCTCGCGCCTCTCCTCCTCGCCCGGGGGCGTCGCTCCGTAGCGGGCGTCTTCGAACAAGCGCGTGAGCCGGCGCACATCTTCGCGCGGCAGCCCCACTTGCGCTAGACGCCTCTCGAACTCGCGCGGCGTCATCCCTGGCTGGCGATCGAGGCCTCGTCGCTCGCTTAAGACCCGGCTCATCTCAGCGTAACAACGGACCACGGCGTTCTTGAAATCGCCGCCGGCGTGCAACACTTGCAACGTGTGTTGAGCTTCCTCGGCCAATTGGTCCACCGCGTCTTCCGACTGCCGGCGGCGGAGGTACCCACCCACCCAGAACAACACCCCGACGAGCAGCGCGGCGACGCCAAGGCTCGCAAAAATGACGAGCCATTCAGGTGGACTGGCCGTGAATTCTGTACGCGCAGGCGTAGAGGGCAGAACGGGCGTCGGCATGGCCTGTGGCATTTGCCCGAGCGTCACTCGCCCCTCGCTGACGGCGCGGACGAACGCCTGGTACATGATCAGAAACGAGATCATGATCAGCAGGTCTCTGAGTACCCGTTTTCTCGCTTCAGGCGAGATGATGAAGTGGATGATGGAGAACGGCAAGAGTAGCACAAAGAGGAAGACCAGCCCTCGCCAGACGATCTCGAAAACGGAGCTGTCTGGTTGCCCTTCGCCTTCGACGATGCTGAGAGCCTCAGGTCTCAGCGAGAGCGCGAAGGGCTTCCCAGGGCGCAGTTCGAGATTAGAGAGGCCGGCCGCCAGAAGAATGAGCGCCAGCACAGCAGCGCCCAAGACGATGAGACGCCGGAGTTGTCCGCGTCGCACGCGCTGCATCGCACTCACCTCAGAAGTGGGGGCTACCGCCCGTCCCGGGCGAAAAGCCGAGCTGCACTATCTACGTCGGTATCGGCTCCCACGAGCGTGATGGTATCGTTTGCACGCAACTTCGTCTGGCGGTCCGGCACAAGGACGTCCCCCCGGCGCTCGATCATCAGCACAATCGCATCCCCCGGCAACGTCACCTCGTTCAGGCGCCGTCCAATCAGGTCGGGGTTCTGGAGCTTAATCTCGCGGACTTCGCGCACTTCGTCGACGTCGGCCGTCATCGAGAAGGCAGCCGGGCTCAAGACCATGCCTTCCATGATCAGCACCGTGGAGTACGCGGGGTTCACCACCCGTGCACCGAGCCGGCGGAATCGATCGTTCTGCACAGGATCTCGAACCCATGACACGATGTTCTCGACTCCGTACACCTGTCGAGCCATGCGACATATCCGCAAGTTGTCTTCATCGCTCTCTTCCATGGCGACCACGGCCCGCGCTTGTCTGACTTCAGCCCTCCGTAGGGCATCAGCCAGTGAAACGCTTTGCTCCGGACAGATAGACGGGATGCCTATCGCCAGAGCCTGCTGGTTCTGATCGATATCGCCGCAAACTAGAACCGCATCGAGATTGTGCTCGCGGAGCCGGCGCGTCAGCAAGGCAGCGCTCTTTTGTGAGCCCATAACGATGACGCGATTGCGCTCTGTTTCTCGCTCTGGCGCCAGCCGGTTGAAGAGTATGGGGGACACCGTGCAGGTGATGACGGCGACAAGGATGATGCCCGAGTTCACGGCATCGGAGATGAGGCCCAGCTCCAACCCGATAGCGGCAGCGGCGATGATGAGGGATAGACGCGAACTCAAGAGTGCGCCGGCGGCCAAGGTTTCGCGCCACGAATACTTGAGACGATATAAGAGCGCTGCCAGGAACTTCACTGCGTATGCAATAACGATGAGAAGCGGCACGAGCAGCAAAGTCGAGCGCGAGCTCAGGAGCGCCGGCAGGTCGAAGCTGACGCCGACCATCACGAAGAAAATCGGAATGAAGAACCCGTAGCCGATGGCGTCCAGCTTCTCGCGGAGGATGGAGCCATCCCCTTCGGACAGCAGTGAGATGATGACGCCGGCCAAGAATGCCCCGAGTATGTTCTCGATACCCAAGCTCTCGGCGAGGGCGATGAACACCAGCGCCAACGCAAACGACCCCCGCAGCTTGATCTGGGAAGTCGCTGACGACAGTTCCTCGAAAACGCGCTCAGCGGGTAAGTGTCGCTGGAAGATGGCCGCCGCGCGATAGACTGTGACGAAAGCACCGAACAGAATCAGCACCAGCAACACGTCTAAGGTTAGTCCTTGGCTGCGTAGCAGCACATAGATGCTGATTAGGAGAATGCTGGCGAAATCTGCGATCAAGGATGCCATGAGGATCGACTGTCCATAGTCATCCCGCGTCAGGCCCTGTTCCTTGAGCACTGGCACCACCACCCCCAGAGAGGTCGTTGAGAGTATCAGCGCCATGATCCAGGGGTCCTTGATCAGACCCTGGCCCCGCAGATAGAACGCTGGAATGGTTGACCCCACCAGCGTCAGACCGAACATCGCCCCCCCGATCACGAATGGGCTGTCGATCAGTTGGCGGAGTCTCCCTCCGCTCGACTGGGCCATCTGGCGGGACACTGCGGATAGGTCGATCTCCAGCCCGGAAAGGAACATCAGATAGGCGAATCCCAGAACCGAGAGAACCTCGAGCACGAAGTTCTCTGTAACCAGGCCCAAACCGCTCTTGCCGAAAACCATGCCGGCCAGGATCTCTCCAACCACAATCGGAATCGTGAAGCGCTTGATGCGCGAGAGGGCAAAAGGCACAACAAACGCAAGGCCGATTACGATTAGCAAAGGGACGAAAGATATTTCTTCTGAGTGCATAGGATTATGTTCCTCGTAGACAACTACTTAGGCTGCCACTCATGCAGTTGCAGAGTGTGGGCTGGGATTAAGTGGACCCAGCGTTGGAGGGGGAAATCGAGAGCGTTTGGCCCGAATTAGTTGAGTGTGGCAACGTCTTCAGTCGCTGAGAACGGCTGAAGGCGTTACTGTCAACGGTTCTTGACCCCACTCAAATCAAAAGGGTTTAGGTCGACTAGGTTTCCCTCTCTTCGGGGAACCAGCGATCGACCAAGTGGCGAGCCAGGGCAGCGAAAACGAACATCAGCACAGTGTATGCAATGCGACGCTTCACTTGATTACTCAGCATGTTGCCCTTCCTTCGACGTTTCTTCTACACGACCGTCTCCGGACAAGCTCGGCACCCTCCGCGCGCGCTCGATACCGAGCAGTTTGAGAACGTCCTCACCAGGGATCTCTTCCTTCTCCAGTAAAGTGTCGGCCACTCGATCGAGTCCGTCCCGGTGTTCCTGCAACGTGTCAACGGCGCGCTCGTACGCGTTCTCGAGAATCACCTTGATCTCCTCATCGACCTCGCGCGCCGTCATCTCGCTGTACTCGCGTCGCTGGGCGATCTCCTCACCGAGGAACACTTGCTCGCGCCGGCCACCCAGCGCGACGTGTCCCAGACGCTCGCTCATGCCCCAATCCAGCACCATCTTTCGCGCCATCCGAGTGGCTTGTTTGAGATCATTCTCAGCCCCACTGGTGGCCGTCCCAAAGACCAGATTCTCAGCGGCGCGACCACCCATCATCACTGCCAGGCGGTCCAGCATGTAGTCCTTCGGATAAATGTAACGCTCCCTGTCCGGGAGCTGCTGTGTGGCGCCCATGGCACGCCCGCGCGGCACGATGGTGACCTTGTGCAAAGGATCAGCGTTCGGTAAGGCGGCAGCGACAACCGCATGACCGCCTTCGTGATAGGCGACGAGCTTGCATTCTTCGTCCGTCAGCGCTAGGTTCTCGCGTTTCAGCCCCATCAGGACCTTATCCCGAGCATCCTCGATATCTTCTCCCTCGATGGCGTCCTTGTTCAAGCGGGCAGCCAGCAGCGCGGCCTCGTTGAGCAGGTTTTCAAGGTCAGCGCCACTGAACCCGGGCGTGCCACGTGCCACCCGTTCCAAGTCAACATCATCACCGAGCGGCTTATTGCGAGCGTGAATTTTGAGGATCTCCGACCGGTCTTTCATGGTTGGCAGATCAACGGTGATCTGGCGGTCGAACCGCCCTGGCCGCAGCAGCGCCGAATCCAGGATGTCGGGGCGGTTCGTGGCTGCCATCACGATGACGCCTTCGTTCGGCTCGAAGCCGTCCATCTCCGAAAGCATCTGGTTGAGGGTTTGTTCACGCTCATCGTGTCCGCCGCCCAGGCCGGCCCCCCGCCGCCGGCCGATGGAGTCCAACTCATCGACGAAGATGATGCTCGGTGCGGCTTTCTTGGCCTCCTCAAAGAGGTCGCGCACTCTCGAAGCTCCGACGCCGACGAACATCTCCATGAAGTCAGAGCCGGAAATGCTGAAGAACGGCACGTCGGCTTCGCCGGCCACTGCCCGCGCGAGCAGCGTCTTGCCTGTGCCGGGCGGCCCAACGAGCAGTACGCCGGTCGGCATTTCCCCACCCAGGCGCTGGAAGCGTGTCGGGTCTTTCAGAAACTCGATGATCTCCTGGAGTTCGGTCTTAGCTCCCTGTGTGCCGGCGACGTCGTCAAACGTAGTCCGCTCCTTGCGGCGATCGTAAAGCGTGGCGCGGCTCTGGCCCATGGAGAAGATGTTCTGTCCCTGGCCTCGCATCCGGCTGAGAAACCAATAGCCGACCGCGATGAGGAGTAAGAAGGGGAGCAAGTTCAGCGCGATCGCCCACCACGAGAAGCCCGTATCGGGCTCTGTCTCGACTTCGACGCTTTGATCTTCCAGGAGTGAAAGAAGCCCCTCATCTCCAAAGGATGGCAGATAGGTGACGAAGTCCGTGTACTCGGTTGTCTCTTCGTCAGCGATCTGTTTCTCGACCGGCTCCTGCAACTGCCCCTGGATTTTCTGGCCCGTCACCGTTATCCGCTCGACGTTGCCGGCTTCCACCTCCTGACGAAAGGCGCTGTAGCTAATCTGCGTCGGGCTGTTCAAGCCGCCGAACTGGTTCCATAGCCAAGCGGCGATAGCAAGGCCGATCAGGATCCAGATCAGAAACCCAAACGCGCCCCGATTAGGCAGGCGTGGTGTATTCGGCTGTTGTGATTCCTCTTGATCTTGTTGTCGTCCCGGCCGTCTATTTCGATTCATGGCTTAAGGCCCGTCTTGTTCAAGGTGAAGGCTCTCGCCATTCGCCCACTATCCGATTGCCGGGACCGCTCAGAGTGCCTCCAAGGCGGTCCCCGATTACCTCAGCAATTCAAGATTTGGCGGTCAGCATGCCGAGTAGCCGCGCGAAGAAGGCGTATCGAGGTGTGCTGGCCGTCCAAGAACCACACTTCGATACGGCTGACGCCTATCCCTCGCCGGGCTCGGGAGGGACCTCGGGCATGATTCTCGGACGGCCAGCACGCGGATTCGCACCAAATCTCGAATTGCTGCGATTGCCTACATCGAAGCGTAGCACAGGTTGCCGCAAACAACAAGTGCAATCGGTGTAGAAAAAGCGAACGCGACGATCAGAAACTTGACCGCCTCGCCTTCTATTTCCGCGCATTCTCGTCGTCCGCTACTCGCCGGCAACACCCTCCAGCTCAGCTATTTGCTCGTCTATCCACGGTAGCCCCGCCGCGTAACCTGGACCTTCCAGGAAGAACTGCCGGTTCAGATCGATGGCATCTTGATGGTCCGCCGGCACGTCTCCCTCGGGGAAGATGGCCTCGGGCGGACATACGGGCACGCAAGCACCACAATCGATACACACATCTGGATCGATATAGAAAAGAGGCCAGCCTTCATCCTCGGGGCCAGGCACAATACAATCGACTGGACAGACATCTACGCAGTCGGCCTCACGTGTACAAAGTTCGGTGATAACGTACGTCATTTACTCTAGACCCTCCTTGACGTCGGTCAGTGGCCTTGTGGTTGACTTGACAATGTCCAAGTTAGACTACGACACATTATAGCAGATGGCCCCATGGACGGCGAATGATGTAGCTCATACAGTAAGTATTGCGTATTCCGTATTGCGTAAACGGCCTGCATGTAAAACCATTACGCAGTACGCGTTCTGCGTAATACGCGCGAAGTGTATCTCTTCCCCAACTGTAACTACCTTGACAATGTCACATTAACATAACAGTGGCTCTTTGATCGCCGAAGGTCTCCTGACCGAGGCGAAATGGGCCCTTCGTCAGGCTCAGGACGCCGCTCGGTCAGGAGACCTTCG
>JAANWY010000317.1 GCA_018263655.1 Anaerolineales bacterium
GCTACGATCCCGAACTGATCCGACAGTTCAACTTCGCTTCACGGTTCGCCACACCCCATCACTTCTTCGTTCCTGGCGGCCACGATTTGCAGGGCAATCGCCAGGCGCCGCTGGACGAAGAGGACTTGAAGGGTCGCCTCAAATCGGTGCGCAGTAGGGTCGAGGCCGTCGCGATCTCGGGCTACTTCAGCCCGCTGAACCCGGCGCACGAGGAGCAAGCGGCATCAATTGTCACCAATGAGGTGTCGCGTGCGCGATCAGATGGACGTAGGTTGCCAGTCGTGCTGGGCCACCAACTCTCGACGCGGCTCGGTTCCATCAAGCGCGCCACAACGGCAAGCTTGAACGCTTCGCTTCTGCCGCTACTTCAGGATTTCATTGTCTCGGTGAGCGACGCGATGGAGCAGCGCGGGCTGGAGTCACCGCTGATGGTGGTGCGTGGCGACGGCACGCTGATGAGCGCCGCTGTGGCCGAGGGTCGGCCCGTCGAGACGGTGCATTCGGGGCCGGCGGCCAGCGCCGTGGGCGGCCATTTCCTGGCCAGCGTGGATCGGGCGCTCGTCATCGATATTGGGGGCACGACGACCGACATCGCCGTCGTCGATGATGGGCGGGTGCAGGTGACCGAGGAGGGTGCGACGGTCGGGGGCTTCCGCACTGCCGTGCAGGCCGCCGGCGTCCACTCCATCGGCCTCGGCGGTGACAGCCACCTGACGTTCGATCGCGAGGATCGGTTGGTCATCGGGCCGGCGCGGGTGGTTCCGCTGGCGAACCTGGCCGACAACTATCCGCGCGTAAGCCACGAGCTCCGTGGCTTACGCCATAAACGGCCCACGGAGAACATCCTGAACTGGACCGAGTATTGGTTCCTGATGCGAGAGCGGCCGTCAACCCGTGTGGATACGCGGACGATGGAGGTTCTAAAAGTTCTGCGCGACGAAGGTCCGCAGGCGGTGAAAGCGCTGTTGGATCGGTTTGGTTTAATGCATCCGTTGCAGTTCGGCGGGCAGAGGCTGCTGGAGCAAGGCATCATCGGGCGCGCCGGCCTCACGCCGACGGACTTGTTGCACGTCAGCGGCGAATACGCGCCGTGGGATGTAGAAGCGGCCCGGGTTGCTGCCGAAAAGATAGGCCGGCTGCGCGGCTGGGACGTGGGCGAATTTGTGAAACGAGTGAAGGAACGGATTGCTGAGCGAATTGTAAGCGAAGCCGTCGGATTTCTCACCAAGCGCCCAATTCCGCCCGAGCTTCCACACCCAGGCGGCCGAGTCCTGGGACGCTGGCTCCTCGACAACAGCCTGAGCGACGCCGATCCGTATCTCGAGACGCCCATCCGGCTGCGCATGCCCATCATCGGTATCGGGGCGCCGGCCGGCATCTTCCTGCCGCGCGTGGCGGAGCTGCTGCACACAGACTTGATCCTGCCCGATCACTATCCGGTGGCCAACGCCGTCGGGGCGGTGGCTGCCAGTGTGGTTGCACAAGCGGAGGCGCGCATCTATCCGCATCTGGACGATCTGCGGCTGGTGGGCTACTACGTGCAGTGGGCGGATGAGCGCAAGATGTTCTCCAAGTTGGAGCCGGCGCTCGACTATGCCAAAGCCACGACCCAACAGGGTGCCCTGGCAGCCGCTCGTGAATCCAGTGCCGTCGATCCGCAGGCGACGGTCGACGTCATCCCTGATGGTGCGGACAGCTATCGCGTTGTGACGCGGGCAATCGGAAATCCGAGGCTCGGTAATTCTTAATTGTGAATTGTCAATTGTGAAGTCTCTTCGGAGGCAAGAACATCGCTTTTCCTGACTTGCGTTTCAAACCACAACTGAGGGTGCTTGGTGCTGATCAGGTGGAGCAACTTCACCTGGCGACGCTGGAGCTCTTGGAGCGTACGGGCATTGAGATTACTCATCGTCGGGCGCTGGAGATTCTGGACGGGGCGGGCGCCCATGTGGATGGCGAGCGAGTCCGCATGCCGGCTTGGCTCGTCGAGGATGCCATCCGGAAGGCGCCGTCGCGCGTCGTGTTGGGCCGGCGCGATGGTGAGCGCTCCGTCTTTCTGGAGAGCGACAAGGTCTGGTTCGGCCCGAGTGTGGATTGCGTCGACTACCTGGACCCTCTGACCGGCGAACGGAGTCGATTCGTCAGCGACAACTGCCGCGTCACGTCCACCGTAGCCGATGCCCTGCCGAACTTCACCTGGGTGATGACGATTGGTATGGCCGACGATGTGGACGCGGACATCGCCGACCGGGTGATTGCCAAACAGACGTTCACATACTGTGAGAAGCCGATGGTGTTCTCTTGTCAAGACGTCGACGGGATGCGCGACATCTACGAGATGGCGTTGCTGATTGCCGGCGGTGAGGACCGTTTTCGGCAAGCGCCCCCTGTCGCACACCTGTCTGATCCGATCTCGCCATTGCTCTACTACGATGTGGCTGTGGAGAAGATTCTGTTCTGCGCCGAGAAAGGCATCCCGCTCATCAACTATCCGGCCCCGCAAGCCGGCAGCACAGCCCCAGCCAGCTTTGCCGGCACGATTGTTCAAAGCAGCGCCGAATCGCTCAGTGGCCTGGTGCTAACGCAACTAGTTCGGCCTGGTGCACCCTTCATCTACGGAGCCTTTGCGACGGTCATGGATATGCGAACCACGGTCTTCTCCTACGGCGCGCCGGAGATGAACCTCATGGTCGCCGCCCTGGCCCAGATGGCGCAGCACTACCGATTGCCGTTCTTCGGGGCCGCCGGCTGCTCCGACGCCAAGTTCCCCGACGCGCAAGCGGCGGCCGAAGCCGCTTTTTCGTGCCTGAGTTCGGCGCTCAGCGGCGCCAACCTCGTGCACGATGCCGGCTGGCTCGATCACGGTTCGGTGGCGTCGCCGGCCTACATGGTGCTCGTCAACGAGATACTTGACATGGTCAACCACTTCACGCCGGGGATAGAGATCAGTGACGAAACGCTGGCGCTCGACGTCATGGACCGCGTTGGCCCTGGCGGACACTACCTGGAAGAGGGTCACACGTACAAGCATTTCCGCGACGTGTGGTACTCGGACCTATTCGACCGTTCGATCTACGATGAGTGGCTCGGACAGGGCGGGAAGCGGTTCGAGGAACGATTGCTCGAACTGACTGAAGATGCCATGAAGCACGAGCCGGCGCCATTGGATGAAGAGGTCGTGAGAGAATTGGACAGAATGGCCGCTCACTGGGACTAATTTCAACTGTGAAGCCTAGCGAGGTGACGACATGAGTACAGATCAGATTCTTTACCTTTCTCAAGCTGATATGGAAGCTGTGGGCCTGACGATGGCTGACGTCATCGAGGCGCTGGAGGCAGCGTTTCGCGAAAAGGGAGAGGGGCGTGTGGAAATGCCGCCTAAGCCCGGCATCCATCCTGGCGGGGGCGATAACTTCATCCACGCTATGCCGGCCTACATCCCAGCCATGAAATCCGCGGGTATCAAATGGGTCAGCGGATTCCCGGAGAATCAAGAGCGCGGGTTACCGTATATCACCGGCTTGCTGATCCTGAACGACGTGGAGACCGGGTTGCCGATCTCCGTGATGGACTGTGTCTGGATTACGGCGATGCGGACGGGCGCAGCGACAGCCGTGGCAGCCAAGTATTTGGCCCGCCCGGATTCGGAGGTCGCCGGCGTGTTGGGCTGCGGGGTACAAGGGCGCACCAACGTGGAGGCGCTCAATGTCGTTTTCCCGCTGGGGAAAGTGATGGCTTACGATGTGGACCCGACAGCCGCTCGCACTTACGCCGACGAAATCAGCGCTCGGTTTGGTCTGGAGGTTGTGCCGGTCGACACGCCGAAGGAGGCAGTCACCGGTTGCGATCTCATTGTTACCGCCGGCCCGATTCTGAAAGAGCCGCACCGCACGATTCAGGCCGGCTGGCTGGACGAAGGAGCCTTCGCCTCGCTGGTGGATTTCGATTCCTACTGGCACCCCGACGCGATGCAGGAGACGGACAAGTTCTGCACCGATGACGTGCCGCAAATGCGCCACTACCAGGACGTCGGCTATTTCCAGGGCATCCCGCCGGTGCACGCCGATCTGGGTGAACTGGTGACCGGGCAGAAGCCGGGCCGCGAAACACCTGCAGAACGGACCATGACGGCTAATCTGGGACTGGCTTTGGACGATCTGGCAACGGCGCCCCTCGTCTACCAGCGGGCGGTGGAGATGGGGGTCGGTACCTGGTTGCCGCTATGACAGAGGAGGGCAGTATGGTTTACCCAGATTTGCGTTTCAAGCCGAGGTTGTCGGTCCTCAGCGACGACCAGATCGAGCAGATTCACCTGGCGACGTTGGAGCTGCTGGAGCGCACCGGTGTCGAGATCGGGCATCCGCGGGCACTGGAGATCTTGGATGGGGCGGGGGCTCACGTGGATGGTGACCGAGTCCGCATGCCGGCTTGGCTAGTCGAAGACACCATTCGGAAAGCACCGTCGCGCGTCGTGTTGGGCCGGCGCGATGGCGAGCGCTCCGTCTTTCTGGAGGGCGACAAGGTCTGGTTCGGCCCGAGTGTTGACTGCGTCGACTACCTGGATCCTCTGACCGACGAGCGGAAGCGGTTCACCAGCGATAACTGTCGGGTCACGTCCACAGTGGCCGATGCCTTGCCGAGCTTCACCTGGGTCATGACGATTGGCATGGCGGACGATGTCGATCCCGACATTGCCGACCGCGTAATTGCCAAACAGGTCTTCGCCCACTGCGAGAAGCCGCTGGTCTTCTGCTGCAAGGACGTCGACAGCGTGCGCGACATCTACGAGATGGCTCTGCTGATCGCCGGCGACGAAGAACGTTTTCGGCAGGCGCCCAATATCGTGCACTACTCTGAGCCGATTTCGCCTCTGTTGTACTACGATCCGGCTGTGGAGAAGATTCTGTTCTGTGCCGAAAAAGGCATTCCGCTCATCAACTTCCCGGCGCCGCAGGCCGGCAGCACCGCCCCAGCCAGCTTTGCCGGTGAGATCGTGCAGGGCAGTGCTGAATCGCTCAGTGGGCTGGTGTTGGCGCAACTCGTTCGGCCAGGCGCGCCCTTCATCTACGGTGCGTTTGCTACCGTGATGGACATGCGGACGACGGTTTTCTCCTACGGCGCGCCGGAGATGAGTCTGATGGTCGCCGCCCTAGCTCAGATGGCGCAGCACTACAAGTTGCCCTTCTTTGGCACCGCCGGCTGCTCCGACGCCAAGTTCCCCGACGCGCAGGCGGCGGCCGAAGCTGCCTTCTCGTGTCTCAGTTCGGCCCTCAGCGGCGCCAACCTGGTGCACGATGCCGGCTGGCTGGATCATGGCTCGTTGGCGTCGCCGGCCTACATGGTGTTGGTCAACGAGGTGCTCGACATGGTCAACCAATTCACGCCGGGCATAGCGATCAATGACGAGGTGCTGGCGCTGGACGTCATAAACCAAGTTGGCCCTGGCGGCCACTATCTGGAGGAGAAGCACACGTACAGACATTTCCGCAACGTGTGGTACTCGGACCTGTTCGACCGCTCGATCTACGATGAGTGGCTTGCAGCGGGTGGCAAACGCTTTGGGGAGCGGCTGCGCGAGCAGACGCGGGCCGTGATGGAGCACGAGCCCGCGCCATTGGACGACGACATCGTCCAGGAATTGGACCGTATGGCGGTCCATTGGGAGTGATAGACTGTGGGGACGATTCGGACGCCGCGCGAAGCAGATTTGCCGGAGACGGCCGACGTGGTCGTGATCGGCGGCGGTATCGTGGGTGTGGCCACGGCGTTTTGGACTTCGCGCGCCGGCCTCGACACCGTGCTGGTCGAGAAGCAAGAGGGCCTGGGAACGCAGACGACGTCTGCCTCGGCCGAGTGCTTCCGCGCTCAGTTCACCGAGCCGGCCATGGTCGCCCTGGCGAAGCCCAGCATCGAGATATTCGACAACTTCGCCGACGTTATCGGCGTCCCGGGCTACGATATCCACGTGCGGCATCGCGGTTATTTGTTCATGACTGATGATGCCGAGATGCTGGACGACATGCAGGCGGCCGTGGCGCGACAGCACGAGCTGGGCGTCACTGATTCGCGGTTCCTGGAGGGAGCCGTCGTCCGCGAGCGCTTCCCCTTCGTCGCCGACGACGTAGTGGGCGCCACGTTCCGCCAGAACGACGGCTGGCTCGCGGCGCACGAGCTGGTGCAGGGGTTCGCCAAGGGCTCCGACGCCGAGTTCCTGCTCAACACGACGGTCAGCGACGTGCTGACGGACACCGACGGCGTGTCGGGTGTGGAGACGACGCGCGGCACGATCGCGACGCGTGCGGTCGTGGACGCCGCCGGCCCCTTCGCTGGCCGCGTCGGGAAGATGGTCGGCGTCGATCTACCCCTGGAGCCGGTGCGCCGGCAGAAGGTCTTCGTCGCCGCCTCGCCGGAAGTGATTCCGCAGGAAGCGCCCTTCACCGTCGACCTCGTCAACGGCGCCTACTGGCGTCCGGAGACGGGTGGGGCGCTGCTGGGCTGGGTCGATCCGGAGGAGCCTGTTGGAGAGCCGGTGGAAATCGAAGCGTTGCCGGCTGATCGGTACTTTCCGGCGGTCGTTTTGGACAAGCTGACGCGACTCAACCCCTTCTTCGAGGAGGTCACGCAGGGGCTGAAGCAGACAGATGTTAGCACCACGGCCGGCCAGTATGTCTACACGCCGGACGAACAGCCGCTGATCGGTCGGTTGCCGGAGGTGCCGGGCTTGTACGTGAACTGCGGCTACTGGGCCGGCGTCATGCTGGGCCCGACGGCCGGCCGCTGGACAGCCGATCTAATCACGGGCGAGATGCAGCCCGAGGACAATCCACTGCGTCCCACACGTTTCGCCGAGGGTGACTACGAAAAAGGTGGTAGCTTCCTGAGTGGTCACTAACTTAGTGGTCACTAACTTTCGAATTTTGGACAAACTCGCGGAGGCAATCAGAAACCAGGTTTTTATAGTTTTTTATACTGAAATACCTGCGATTGCGGGCAGTTTTGGTATTCCGCTAGACCGTCTCAGGTGGAAAAACCTGGTTTCTCATGCCTTGTCCAAAGTCCACTAACTTGACAATGATTAAAGTATCTAGTTTGACCAGATGAGCATTTCACAAGAACCCCTTACGAGTACTGACTTCGAGAGGCTTCAGGAGAAGGATCAAGTCTTGCTGAGCGAGAAGGCTTATCGCCAGATCAAGCACAAGATCGCTACTTTGGCCCTTCCCCCTTCCTCCCTCATCAACGAACCAGAACTGAGGGAGGAGCTGGGCATCGGTCGCACGCCGATTCGCGATGCGCTGCGCCGGCTGGAAGTCGAGAACCTGGTCACGATCATCCCCCGACGGGGGACGTTCGTGTCCGATCTCAGTATTACGAACTTGCAGGCGCTCGCCGAAATACGCGTGGAGTTGGAGGGATTGGCGGCTCGCCTGGCCGCCGGCCGGATAGACGACGAACAGCTCGCCCACATGGAGGCCTTGTTTGAGGGTTTCGACGAGGTCATCGTTGAAGGCGGCAACAAGGCCCTCATGAACTGCGATAAGCAGTTTCACTACCTGGTTTACGAAGCGGCCGACAATGAGTTCATGGAGGACGTACTTGACCAGCTCTATACCCTGAGCCTGCGCCTGTGGTATCTGGTGCTGGATAGACTGGATCAAGAGGTAGTGAAGGAGGCAATCGGAGAGCATCTGAAGATTATCGAAGCGTTTGGGGAAAGGGATGGCGCCAGGGCCGAGAAGGAAATGCAGCGACATGTCGTGGGGTTCCAAAAGCAGATGAGAGCGGAATTGTGAGGGTAGATTAAGAAACCGGGTTTGTTGAATGTTGATGTGAGTAAGGCGTAAGCGTTCGGGGGGCAACCCATGGAGCATTCCCTTCGATAGGCCCTTCGACAGGCCCTTCGACAGGCTCAGGACGCCGCTCAGGACGCCGCTTGAGTAGACCGAGGCGAAGCCGAGGTCGTATCGAAGCGACGTCCTGAGTTCGTCGAAGGGGGTGCGGCTTGTTCGAAGAATCGTCGCAAACCCGCACCCCCTTCGACTGGGCTCAGGACGTCGCTTCGATACGGTCTCCACTTCGTTTCGACCTACTCAGGATGCTAGTCCTGATACCCCCTGAACGGTTACGTTTGTGGCTCTGGCCCACTCGATTTGTGCAGGATGAACAGACCTGGTTTCTTGTTTTGTGACTTTCTGAAAGGAGTTCCCGATGAGTGACGAGAGACGAGAGCGCCGGCCGCGACGCCGACGGCGTGAACGACGCGCCGGCCGCGAGGCTGCCCAACAGGAGATGCATCCGATCTCCTATGACCTGCCAGTCTACGAATTCCTCGACGCCGGCGGTGTAGAGCGTCTGCATCAGGCGTCCATGCACATCCTGTCCGAATTCGGCATTGATTTCTACGACGAGGAAGTTCGCGGTATCCTCGGGGAACACGGCGCCGATGTGCGCGGGGATACAGTTCACTTCGAGCCGGCCTTAATCGAAGAGTATGTGAGCAAAGCCCCGAGCCAATTCACCCAATTAGCGCGCAATCCGGACAACAGCGTCGTCCTTGGTGGCAATCAGATAGTCTTTGCCCCCGTGTATGGCCCTCCTTTCGTGCTCGATCTCGAGGGCGAACGCCGTGAGGCGTTGCTGGAAGACTTCGTCAACTTTGTGAAGCTATCCTACCTCAGCCCTTACATTCACCATTCGGGGGGCACGGTGGTCGAGCCGACGGATGAGCCGGAGGACACACGCCACCTGGACATGCTCTTCAGCCACATCAAATACAATGACAAGGCCTTCATGGGCTCGGTGATGTCGGGGGAGAACGCCGCTGACAGCGTGAAGATGGCCGAAATCCTGTACGGCGAAGAGGAGGTCCGCCAGCATCCGGCGCTGATATCGCTGATCAACGTCAGCAGCCCGCGCCGCTATGACGAGCGGATGCTGGATGCGCTCAAAATCTACGCCCGCGCACGCCAAGCGCTGGTCGTCACCCCCTTCATCTTGGCCGGCGCTATGGGGCCCACCACCATCGCCGGCACGCTGGTGCAACAGAACGCCGAGGCGCTGGCCGGCATTGCCTTGATCCAGATGATCGAGCCCGGTGCGCCCGTCGTCTACGGCTCGTTCTTGACCAACGTCGATCTCAAGAGCGGTGCGCCGGTTTTCGGATCGCCCGAGAGCCAGATTGGCCTCTACACCAGTGCGCAGCTCGCCCGACACTACGGGCTGCCCTTCCGGGGCGGCGGCATGTTCGCCAGCTCGAAGATCCCCGACGCGCAGGCGGCCTACGAATCGGTCATGGTGATGCTGCCGACCGTCATGGCGCGGACGAACTTCGTGCTCCACGCCGCCGGCTGGCTGGAGAACGGTCTCGTCTCCAGCTACGAGAAATTCGTCCTCGACTGCGAGATCCTCGGCATGCTCCACACCTGGGCCGAAGGGTTGGACCTTTCGGACGAGGCGCTGGCCCTCGAGTCTATCGGCGAGGTGGAGCCTGGCGGACACCACCTGGGGACCGAACACACCATGCGTCACTACCGTGATGCTTTCTACCAGGCTGAGCTCTTCGACTACCGGTCGGTTGAGGATTGGGAGGATGCCGGTGCCGAGGATACCTATGCCCGCGCCAACAAGAAAGTCAAAGAGTTGCTGGCCAGCTACGAGCCACCAGAGCTCGATCCGGCTGTTGAAGAAGAGCTAGTCGACTACGTGGAGCGCCGCAAAGTTGAGCTACGTCTCACTTGAACGCGCACCCACATCTGTAGATGGGTGTTTTCACGGAGATGGGAAGCCGCCGGCGCGAGCTACATCCACACGACATCCGGTTCCTAATACCCAATATCCAACGCTATGAGCGTCAGAAACTGGATCCACAATCGACCGCACGCGCTAGAAATCGTGTATCAATTTACCGAGTGGGTCTTCTACCGGCTCGACCCGCTGTTCGCACGCATCGGTTATGATCGGACTGATCGGCTGATTCGGCCGGCAGAAGAACTGGGCAAGAAGCTGACGTTCGACTGCCGGATGTGCGGCCAGTGCATCTTGCACTCGACCGGTATGACCTGTCCCATGACGTGTCCCAAGAACTTGCGCAACGGACCGTGCGGCGGTGTCCGATCCAACGGCCACTGCGAGGTCAAACCCGAGATGAAGTGCGTGTGGGGCGAGGCGTACGAGCGCTCGCTCGACATGTCGGTGTACGGTCATGAGATGACGATGTTGCAGCCGCCCGTCAACCGCCGGCTGGAAGGCACGTCGGCGTGGGTAAATATGCTCACTGGCGTGGACAAAGAAGTGCCAGAAGGCTGGGTTTCCGTCGAAGAGCTGAGTGCAACTGCTTGAATGAGAAACGATATGACAGACACTCAACGACGGATGAAATCCGGCTCCCGCCTAGAACGCGTCCTGCGTTCCGGTCGTTTCGCCGTGACGGCCGAACTCAATCCACCCGACAGCGCTGATCCTGGAGCGGTCTACGATGCCGCGCTAGTGCTGGCCGAGGTGGCCGATGCCATCAACGCCACCGATGCGTCGGGCGCGAATGTGCACATGTCCAGCGTCGCTATCTGTGCATTGCTGACCCGCGCCGGCTACGAGCCCGTGCTGCAGATCGCCTGCCGCGATCGCAATCGCATCGCCATCCAGGGCGATTTGCTGGGCGCGGCGGCCATGGGCGTGCGCAACGTCCTCTGCCTGACGGGCGACGACGTGACGGCCGGCGACCAGCCGCAAGCCAAGCGCGCGTTTGACTTCGACTCGATCCAGCTCCTGCGTACGGCACGCATCATGCGCGACAAAGGCATGTTTCTCAGCGGCCGCAGGCTGGATGTTCGACCGAAGCTGTTCCTTGGCGCGGCGTCCAACCCGTTCGTGCAACCCTACGACTGGCGCCCCAAGCGACTGGCCAAAAAAATCGAGGCCGGCGCCGACTTCATCCAGACTCAGTACTGCTTCGACGTACCACGCTTTCAGAAGTTCATGCAGCAGGTGCGCGACATGGGACTGCACAAGCGGGTGTACATCCTGGTCGGCGTGGGCCCTCTGCGCTCAGACCGCGCGGCTGAGTTCATACGCACCAAAGTCCCAGGCGTCGAAATCCCCGACGAGATCGTCGAGCGGCTGCGCAAAACGCCGACGGAGAAGAAACAAGAAGAGGGCAAGCGCATCTGTATCGAGATCATCCAACAGGTGCGTGAAATTGAAGGTGTGGCCGGCGTCCACGTGATGGCCTATCGGCAGGAGGAGCTGGTGGCAGACATCATCGAGGAGGCCCGCTTACTGCCACGCCGCAAGCGACAGGACGTGCCGCGCAAGACAGAAGGTGAACAAGAGATGTTAGAGCAACGCGCGAGCACAGCGCGAACTGAGCAGTAGCAAGAAGTATCGGGGTCATCGTCCCATTCATCCGAAGGCAACCGAAGGCAACCGAAGGCAACTTGCTCAAGAAGAAAGGAGTCCACTCATGATCACTGTGAGACAGCTTCTGGAACGCAAAGGGTACGACATCTGGTCTATCGCACCCGATGCATCAGTGTATGATACAGTCAGGCTGATGGCCGACAAGAACGTGGGCGCTCTGATGGTCGTCGAGGGCCCGAAACTGGTGGGCGTCGTCTCAGAACGCGATGTTGCCAGAAAGATTGTGCTGCAGGAACAACACTCCAAGCACATACCGGTCGAGAAGATCATGACTTCAAATGTACTTTGCATCCACCCGGAGCAGACGATTGAAGAGTGCATGGCGTTGATGACGGATAAGCGCATCCGGCATCTGCCCGTCATTGAAGAAGACGAGGAGTTGATTGGCGTGATTTCCATCGGCGACGTGGTCAAGGCCGATATCGCTGACAAAGAGTTCATCATCGAGCAACTCGAGACCTTCATCACAGGAAGACAAGTATAGATGTTCCAGACGTTGACGATTGGACCGGATGTAGACCTGACTTGGACTAAAATAGGACCCTGATGTGTTATATATATAGGGTGGCTACTCAGGCACTTCGTGTCTACACAAGAAGAGACTGGAAAAATGGGGTCGCTGGGGGGCGGCCGCCCCCCAGCGACCCCATTTCTCAACTGCGAGGGCAATAGCCTGAGTAGCTTGACAATGTCACATTAACATAACAGTGGCTCTTTGATCGCCGAAGGTCTCCTGACCGAGGCGAAACGGGCCCTTCGTCAGGCTCAGGACGCCGCTCGGTCAGGAGACCTTCGCCCAACGTGGGGCGGTAATGTGACATTGTCAAGGTAGTTACCGTATGGGGATAGAGACCTTCTCGGATGGTTCCCCAAACGTTGTGGGTAATCCTCAAATCATGTGCGAGCCCGATAGAGTAAAGTTCAATACAGTATACAGGGAGGTATACAATGCCAAACAAAGTGCCCAGTGACATCGACATCGCCCAAGCGGCCGAGATGAAGCCTATTGCCCAGATTGCGGAGCGGCTGGGCCTGGGCGGAGATGACTTGCACCTCCACGGTAAGTACAAGGCTAAGGTCAATCTGGACGTGCTGAAAAAGTTCAAAGGTCAGCCAGACGGTAAGTACATCGATGTCACAGCCATCACGCCGACACCCCTGGGTGAGGGCAAGACGACGACAGCCGTAGGCCTGACTCAAGGTATGGGCGTCATCGGCAAGAACGTCATGCTCTGTATTCGACAGCCGTCCCAGGGGCCGACCTTCAGCATCAAGGGCGGTGCAGCCGGCGGCGGCTACGCCCAAGTCGTACCCATGGAGGACTTCAACCTCCACCTGACCGGTGACATCCACGCTGTTAGCGCAGCCCACAACCTGGCCGCAGCAGCGCTGGACACCCGCCTGATGCACGAGCGCAACTATCCAGGTGACAAGTGGGCCAAACGCACGCAGAGCGAGGAGTACCCAGATGGGTATCCGCGCCTGAACATCAATCCCAATGCGATCACTTGGAACCGTGTGGTAGATGTGAACGATCGCGGGCTGCGTAATGTTGTGTCTGGCTTAGGGGGCAAGTGGGATGGCTATCCCCGGGAAGCCGCCTTCGACATCGCTGTGGCATCGGAAGTGATGGCCATCCTGGCCTTGGTATCAGGACACGATTACCGTTCAACCTTGAAGGACCTGCGTGAGCGGCTGAGCCGGATCGTGGTGGCCTACGACTACGACGGCAACCCGGTAACAACTGAGGATCTGGGTGTGGCCGGCGCCATGACGGTGCTGATGAAGGATGCCATTCTGCCCACTTTGATGCAAACGCTGGAAGGCCAGCCGGCCTTCGTGCACGCCGGCCCCTTCGCCAACATCGCGCACGGCAACAGCTCCGTCATCGCCGACCAAGTGGCAGTGAAGCTGGCCGACTACACCATTACCGAATCGGGCTTTGGCGCCGACATCGGCATGGAGAAGTTCTTCGATATCAAGTGCCGCACGTCGGGCATTATCCCGAATGCGGTGGTCATGGTGGCCACGATTCGCGCGCTCAAGATGCACGGCGGCGGCCCGAAGGTTGTGGCCGGCTATGATCTCGCACGCGAATACACCGAGGAAAACCTGGAACTCCTGGAGCAAGGCGCCGAGAACCTGGCGTGGAACATCAAGATCGCCAAGAAGTTCGGTATTCCGGTCGTGGTAGCCGTGAACCGCTTCCAGACCGATACGGATGCCGAGGTCGAGCTGGTGAAGCGCATCGGTGAAGAAGCCGGCGCCTATGCGACCGCCATGACGAACCACTGGGCCGAGGGCGGACAGGGCGCTGCGGAGCTCGCCGAAGCCGTCGTGGATGCCTGCGAGCAACCATCGGACTTCGAGTTCCTATACGACGTGGAACAGCCGCTCAAGGAGAAGATTGAGACTATCACCAAAGAGATTTACGGCGCTGACGGCGTCGACTACTCTCCCCAAGCTGAGGGCCAGATTCGAACGTACGAGAAGAGTGGATTCGACAACTTGCCGCTCTGCATGGCTAAGACACATCTCTCCCTCTCGCACAACCCGAAGCTGAAGGGCGTTCCAAAGGGCTTCACGGTCCCGATCCGCGAGGTGCGCGCCAGCGTCGGTGCAGGCTTCATCTACCCGCTGCTGGGCACAATGAGGACCATGCCCGGACTGCCGGCCACGCCGGCCTACATGAACGTCGACATCGACGAGGACGGCCGCGTCGTAGGTTTGTTCTAACGTCGAGAACCTGCTGACGCTACAATTAGAACAGATGGCCGCCGTTGGCGCCGGCGGCCATCTGCATCTAAGTAGCCCCTGCGAAGTTCTTTATGCTGGTCGAAGGTCTCCTGTATGCTGGTCGAAGGTCTCCTGTATGCTCGTCGAAGGTCTCCTGACCGAGACGTAGGGGGCATCGGTCGGGAGACCTCGCCTAGCTTCATCTATGCGTCACCATCTCGAACAAGTTCGAGCGTCCGGACGCCGCAACTTGTTGCGGGCTGAGAGCATCGGCCATCGGCTTTACAAACTTGGGATGCACACTACGCCGCCGGCCAAGTTGACAACTCAACCAGATCGTTCTAGAATAAAGGCAGTTACTGGTCAATCGAGTCTCAATGTCATTAAGTTAGCGCTCTAGCTGGTCTCTGACCGAGCCAGGGGCGCGGTCGGGAGACCGGCCCCAGTTTATCTTAATGACATTGAATCGAGTCTGACTTCAATAATAAAGAAGGTCAAACCCGTGAGCGATCTTACCCCTCGCCAACAGCAGTTTCTCAATCAGGTGATCGGCCTCTACCAGGCGACGAGGGAGCCTGTGCACTACTCCACTGTCGCAGATCGTCTGGGCGTTGGCCGGACGACGGCTTATGAAATGTTGCGCACCTTGCACGATAAGGGCTACTTAAGTGCCGAATACACGCTTGGAGAGGATTCAGGCCCCGGGCGTTCCACGGTTGTCTTCAGACCGAAATCCCACGAAGCCGATGCGGAGTGGGAACGGGTACGTGCCCGAATCCTGAGTGCTCTGGGGAGAGATGAACCCAGTGACCAGGAACTCTTGCAGGACATCCTCCAGCGACTGCCCAGTAGCATCTCACCCCTGGCGTACTGTGCCCAAGTGATGACGGCCTTGATGCTAAGCGTGCAGGGGGAATTCCGGAGCCGGCTGGACGAACACGAACTGATCCAGTCGCTCCTCTCCAACAACCTACCCGATACGCCGTCGCTAAACCTCTTGCCGGGGTTTGCCCTGGGCCTCTCATTCCGCGAGCGGGCAAACCAGGAACTGCGCGCGCGACTTTTTGAGTACACGCAGGAGTACCAACGCCGGCTGGGACACCTGGACACTCAAGGTCGTGTGCTGCTGCAAGACTTCTTCCGCAGCCTGTTGGCACAGACACAGACATCAACCTCCGAGGGGTGATGGTCAGCAACTTTTTCTTTTTGTCCTATTTTTTCGTTTTTTTCAAAACAGGAGATTCGAGCGCCCGGACGCCGCAACTTGTTGTGGGCCGAGAGGGTCGGCCACCAGCTTCACAAACTTGGGACGCGCACAACTCACTATGCCCAAAGGAGGAGAATCCACGATGATACGTATCGTAACCGACAGTACAACTCAGCTACCAGTTGAGGCCGTCGAGAAATACAACATTCACGTTGTCCCCGTAGTCGTGATCTTCAACGGCACTTCGTACCGCGACGGGGTTGACATATCAACTCAGGAATTCTATCATCGACTGAGCATGAACAACACGCTCCCTACAACGACCCAGCCGGCGCCCGGTGACTTTCAACAAGTCTACGAACATCTGGTAGCCGAGGGCGCCGACATCATCTCCATCCATCTTCCTGAAACATTGAGCGGTACGTTTAACTCCGCCCGTCAGGCTGCGGCGATGGTCGACGGAGCACGCATTACGGCGCTGGAAACACCTTGGCTCGTCACAGCTCAAGGCTTTATTGTCTTGGAAGCTGCGAGGGCAGTTGAAGCCGGCGCCAGTCGCGAAGAAGTCCTGGACCTGATCGATCGGCTGATACCACGCCAGAACCTGGTCTTTGCTGTCGACACGCTGGAGTATTTGCACCGGGGAGGACGGATGGGTGGAGCGCAGGCGTTTCTCGGCTCCCTACTGCGGATTAAGCCAATTCTCTATCTGAAGGATGGACGTGTAGAGCCCCTGGATCGTGTACGCACTTGGAGTCGTGTACCTGATCGACTGCTAGAGCTCATGAAAGACATGCTCGGACCGGGGAACGATGCCGTCCACGTCTCAGTTCTGCACTCGTGCAACGACGACGATGCAGCCGAACTCGAGGCACGTATTTGCCGGCAGTTCGATATCGCCGAGTCGTATATCAGCGAGATTGGGCCAGTCGTCGGGACTCACACAGGCCCAGGGGCGTTGGGCCTGGCATTCTATCGGTAGCCCAGGGATGCTCAGCGGCTGCTGAAACGACAAAGGCGCCCATGCATTCGGCTAGATCCTGCATGGGCGCCTTGTTGTCCAGCGCTGTCTATTCCTCCCAATCACCGTTGAGAACGTACTGACACACGGCGTGCTCACGATCCATATGCAGATTCGTCACCACGCGACCATCATCCAGTTCCTTCTCGTAGGGAACTAGGATTTCCTCTTCGAGCAGTCGATCCAGCAAGCGACTTGCCAGATCGTCAGTCAGCCGGAGCCGGCCGGTCGGTGAAACCGCATAACTGTGAATAAAGTTGAGGGTAAGATAGGGACGGTTACCGTCCAAGTAGTCGATCATCTTTATCAACCGTGCCTCTTCGTAGGTCGTACCCTCCGGCAAGGGCGGATGCTCTACATTAGCTCCAGCCGTTCGCTCATCCACATCTTCAACCACCAGCGTATCCTCGGCGTCGGCACTGGCAACTAGATCATTGCTAACAGTGCCAGGTACAGCCGAAATAATCACTTTCTTTCCAAAGCGATGGCGCGCTCGGGTCACGACGCGAATGAAGTCGCTATCACCCGTCATCAGCACGTAGGTCTCGACAGACGGCCGGTCGAGCAGGCAGTCAACAACATCCATCAACATTACCATGTCTGCCGAACTCTTATGGCTCCCGGTGCGCCGTTTGGGGATATCGCGGGGTAGAATGCCGGCTACCTCTAATGTGCGCCGGTAGTAGGATGGGTGCTCCGTAAAGTCGGCATAGGCAGAAGCTACTACAACCCGACCGTAGGCACGCGCCTTCCCCATTAATTCATGCGGGTTTGGTTCTCGTCCATAGGTATTAAGTAACCCGTAACGAACGTTTTCGAAATCTATGAACAACGCAACTTCGGACTCATGTTCCATCTTTCTGACCTCCCGATTTGAAGTAAAGTGCGCCGCCAACTCTCGGACCTTGGAACAGGGGGCCTAGAGTTGGGACTGAGACGCGAACATCATCCAGTCATCCAACAGGTGCGCGGATAGACAAACGACGATCCGATATCGGCCTGCAGGGTTTGTGTCAAGACTAAGGAGAAGGACGGCTCATGACGTCTTTCACAATCACGGTAACGACACTGTGCCTCGACGCAGTGAAGAAATAGCCAATCGTGGGGAAGAACCCGACACTGAGATGAGAAGTGATTTGCTGTCAGTCGTCGCCCCCTCCGCCTGGTAGCAGACAAGGCACCCTTGAAGTCACCAATTTCTTTCGCTTACTGCGTTTCAAGTATCTCTTCAGTACGCTCAAGCGCGCTCTAGCAGTTTGTCGGAGAAAGCGCTTTCAATGGGCAAGAATGCTGCATGTCGGGTCAGGGGACCAGAGCTCACCACAATATGTGGACAGCCTAGATCCCCAACCCGGTTCTCCGATAAACTGCCCAGCACCTACATTGGCCGATAGGCTCAAATAAACACGCACCCCTTTCTTCGATGCAATATTATACCATATCAACTGACAGCATGCAACGCCAGAAAAAAAGGTAACTACCCCGGCTACTGCCCTCGCAGTTGAGGAATGCGGAAAAGATGGGGGTGTGGGGGGCAGCTGCCCCCCACACCCCCATCTTTTCCGGTCTCTTCTTGTGTGGGCACGAAGTGCCTGAGTGCCTGAGTGCCTGAGTGCCTGAGTGCCTGAGTGCCTGAGTGCCTGAGTGGTCACAAAATAAGACAGAATCCCCC
>JAANWY010000318.1 GCA_018263655.1 Anaerolineales bacterium
CCACCTATCGCGTCCACGATGACCAGGTCGACTTCGACTACTCCCAAGGCTCGATCCGCAACCAAGTCGTGCACGTCGCCACCGTTGACGGTCGTTGGCTGCGGGGCTTGAAAGAGCTCCCCGACGCCAGGCAATTCCATCACGATCCAGCGGACTTCCCCACCCGCGAGAGCGCCCGGGCGCTGTGGGATTCGACGGCCCAGGATGTCACCGATTATGTAGGTTCACTGGACGACGAGGACTTAGAACGACAGCCGAGGGGAATGCAGGGTCCGGTCTGGCACGTCTTGGCGCATCTGGTCAATCACGGCACAGACCACCGGGCCCAGATTCTGAGCGCCCTACACGATTTTGGCGCACCGACGTTCGACCAGGACCTCATCTTCCACCTCTGGTCTCGCTAGAGTGGGTGAAAGAGTCGTTTAGGCAAGGTTGGCACCGCCTGAAAGGAGTTAGCTGATGCCCTGGTTTGCTTCAGAGATTGAGTTTCTGCCGAGACACGAGCAGATACTCGGAGTAACTACGATTGATCGCGAGAGCGGTCCGGGCACGATTCTCCACGATTTTGACGTGATGCTGGAGTACGTCAAAGAACGCGATTTGCGTGTGACCGGCAAGCACCAATTACCACTCAAATCTTTGCCGGAGATCAATGCTCGCCTGGCACATCCTCTTGAACACGGGCTGCAGCGCCCCCAGCAGAGATCGTTCCCCCACATTCACGGGTTGTACCTCCTGGTACGCGCCTCAGGGCTCACACATGTTGATGAGAGCGGCAGTAAACCGTTCCTCCTCATAGATGACGAGGTGTACCAAGTGTGGCAAAGTCTGAACCCTACCGAGCGTTACGGTACGCTGCTGGAAGTTTGGTTTCTACGAGGCCATGCCGACATCATCGGAGACCGCAGCTGGCCGCCCTTCGTGATTCCCGAGAACTTTCAGAGATCGCTATCGTTCTTTGCCGGGATCCCGGAGGAGGGGATGCAAATTGCCGGCGCCAAGTATGCTGAGGAACGCTTACGCTATTACCCAGAGTGGCACAACTTGGGCCTGCTGGACCTGTTTGGCCTCATCGACGTGCAGCCGGCTCCGCCTGAGCCCGGCGAAAGCTGGCGGATCGAGCGCATCCACCGGACGCGTTTCGGCGATGCCTTGCTAGCTCTGCTTCACACCGAATTCTTCGGGGATTTTGAAAATATAATAGAGCTTGAAGACAGAGGGGAAGCGCTATTCGGCGTGCTACAGCCTATCCTGCGACCCTATTTCCCCGAATGGGAGGACACCCTATCGCTCCCTGGACAGGTCTCTCGCGCAGGGACGCACGTCTTCAAGGTGTCCCTGGGATCACTATGGCGCCGTATCGCCATCCCGGCTGATCGCACCATGAGCACATTAGCGTCTGCCATTCTCAACGCTGTCGAGTTTGACCACGATCACCTGTACGAGTTCTCATACCGAAATCGCTTCGGCGCCATGGAAAGGGTCAATCATCCATACATGGACGAGGGGCCGGGGGCCGACGAGGTCTTCGTAGGCGAGGTGCCGATCCACGTCGGGCAGACGATGACGTACGTGTTTGATTTCGGGGACTGGTGGGAGTTCGACGTGACGTTGGAAAAGGTGGACGCGGATTTGGACGTCGACGAGCCTGTGATTGTTGAGGCGCACGGCGAACCACCGGAACAGTATCCGATGTGGTGAAGTAATGGTAATTGTACGGAGGAAAGACGATGACGTATCTACCGGCTGAAAGCCGATATGACAACATGGAGTACCGTCGTAGTGGGCATAGCGGACTGAAATTGCCGGCGGTGACGCTGGGTCTATGGTACAACTTCGGCGGCGTTGACTCGCTTGAGAACGCTCGCAGTATGATCCACCGCGCCTTCGACCTAGGAATTACGTATTTCGATCTGGCCAACAACTACGGCCCGCCGCCCGGCTCGGCCGAGGAGAGCTTCGGTCAGATTTTGGCGCAGGACCTGGCCCCGTATCGGGACGAACTGATCATCTCGACCAAAGCCGGCTACTATATGTGGCCCGGCCCCTACGGCGAATGGGGCTCGCGCAAATACCTGGTGGCCAGCCTCGACCAGAGTCTGGAACGGATGGGGCTGGACTACGTGGACATTTTCTATAGCCACCGCCCCGATCCCGATACGCCCATGGAAGAGACCATGGGCGCGCTTGACTACATCGTACGCAGCGGTCGGGCTCTCTATGTCGGCATTTCAACCTATGATCCTGAGCAGACGCGTGACGCGGCCAGAATCTTGCGCAATCTGGGCACACCCTGCCTCATCCATCAGCCACGGTACAACATGTTTGATCGCTGGATTGAGGATGGCGTGTTGGACGTGTTGAAAGAAGAGGGCATCGGCTGCATCGGGTTTTCGCCGCTGTGTCAGGGCATCCTGACTGACAAGTATCTTCAGGATATTCCAGAGGATTCTCGCGCCGACAGGCTGGAAGGCGAATTTCACTGGGGGGATAGCGTCACCCAAGAGCGCATTGCCAAGGTGCGTAAGCTGAATGAGCTGGCTCAAGCTCGTGGGCAATCGATGGCCCAGATGGCTATGGCTTGGGTCTTGCGCCATCCAGGCATGACGTCTGCGCTGTTCGGGGCAAGCCGCGTCGCCCACGTCGAGGAGGCAGTGGCTGCCCTGGATAACCTTGAGTTCAGCGCTGAGGAACTGCAAAGAATCGATGAGATTCTGGCAGAATAGACGCGCTGGCGGCTGCCCGTCATCAGGCCCACGACCTCGTCCGTATTGGTTTCGCTGGCGATCAGCTCGGCCACCTTCGGGCCTTGGTGCGGGTTTTCGGCGGGGTGACCAACGCGTGAGCTGAGCAGAGCCCCAGGCGCGCGGTCAGCAACAAGAGGGCCGTGATGATCACCGCCGAGGTCAGGCACCACGCGCACGTCGCACCGATGACGAAAGGCTCCAAAAACGTCAGATAGATCGAAAACAGTACACCGAAGCCGGCAACCCCCAGGAGAGCTGACGACGCGATGGCGCGCCGGCCGTTGTTACCGTCGATGCGCCGCCAAGCCCACATGATCAAGATGGCGATGTAGCCAATCGCGCCCAGCACGCCTATCGGCAACACGCCGAATAGCCGCGCGTACTGGCTTTGCTGAACGGTGTTGCAGTTCCCCACCGGCCCACAGATGGCGGCAATGTCGCGCGTCTCTACGTAGGCCAGATAGCCTGCGACACCGAGGCCGGCCAGCGCCAGCACCGGCCAGTCGCCGCCGGCAACCTTCAGCCCTGCTCAAAGCCTTTTGACGAGAAAGCCATCACGTCACCAGTCGCTCAAAAAGATTGTCGAGGGCGGCCTGCGGATCGTCGTCGCACAGGCCACAGTGGACGGGGGAGACCTGGATGGCGGTGCTGCGCGGGGAGACGAGCCAGCGGAAGCGCTCCGGCTGATCCAACTGCCCAATCGGGCCAGCCTCGGGACCGCCGGCGGCGATACGCGGAATCAGGTCAAGATACGCCTGGACTTCCGCCGCGTCGATGTCGAGGGCCATGCCCGCCAGCCGCTCGGTGTCCAGTCTGATGCGGGCGTCCAGAAAGCGTAGCGGCCTGCAGAACAGGATGACGCCAACGTTGATGAACTCCCCGCGCTTTACGCGCGGGACGACCCGCACGACGGCGTAGTCAAAGGATTTGAGTTCGGGCATCCCTGGCCTCTTTGACGAAGACGTGCGATGCCTCCAGCCGGCTCAGGAGGTACTCGGCGTAAGCCTGGCGGTGCTCGTCAGCGTTGGCGAATTGCGCCCCACCACCACCCAGCCACACCTCGGGGATGAGGTTGACGATTTCGCCGATCACTTCAGGAGTCAGTCGGCTCTTCAACGTGGCATCAGCTTCACCCAGAGCGCCGGCAAAAGGCAACAGCACGTGATCCTTGATGTGGGCGAAGGGCGTGCGACTGTGCTCCAGGTAACCGTTCCAGGTGTGGTGGAAGTACAGACACGATCCGTGGTCGATCAGCCACAGCTCGCCTTGCCAGATCAGGATGTTGACGTTGCGCGGCGTGCGATCCACGTTGGTCACGTAGACATCGAACCAAACGATGTCCGAGGCCTCGTCTTGGGCCGGCGGTGGCTCCAGCAACGGGTTGAAGGAGAAGGCATTGCGCAGATAGCGCAGCCCCAGGTTGAGGCCGGCGCTCGCTTCAAGCAGGTCGCGGATCTCCGCATCCGGCTCCGACGGCCCCAGGGCGCGGTCCAGCTCGATGAAGACAATCTCCGGCACCCGCAAGCCCAGCGCTTGGCCGACCTCGCCGGCCAATAACTCGGCGATGAGCGCCTTGGGACCGTGGCCGGCACCGACGAACTTCATTACGTAGAGCTCGCCGTCATCGGCTTCGACGACGGCCGGCAGCGATCCACCTTCCCGCAGCGGTGTGATGTAGCGGGTCGCGGTGACCGTCTTTATGGTAGTTGGTTGGCTGTATGTGCCGCTGGAACTCATGCTGGCTGCCTCTTGAGCTTATGGGTAAAATACTTGCGGAACTTCGCTACCTTCGGCGCAATCACAACGCGGCAATAACGCTGATTTGGAGGTGATTTAATATGTGGGTGAAATCACCCCCTGAACGCTTACCCCAAGTATACAGAACAAACTCCGTTGAATCAATTCGCCGGCCGAAATTGAGGGGTGATTCGGCCTTGATCATCGTTTCGGCCATTGGCTTCCGCCTGCTCCCGCTGGATTTGGCAATCCAAGCCGAGCTAGTGGCCGAAACGATGATCATACCGGGTGATTCAAATCGCCACGCTAGGCAGTCTCACCCCGGCGGCCTTGATCGGGCTGTTGCAAGGTACGTTCCAGATTGCACACCGGCACGCTTTGTGTTAGAATTGCTAAGGAATCGCAAATCACTGGAAAGGAGAAGCCGGCTTGCGAACACGGAGCAACCCTCCGACGGGGCCTGTCCTGAACCCTTCGACAGGCTCAGGGCAGGCTCTGCCGAAGGGCGCGGAATGTCGCGCCCTGATGTGGATGTTGCTGCTAGCGCTGGGGATATTGAGCTGCACCGCGGGGACAATACCTGACCCTGCGCCAACGCCCCCCAACGCCGGCCCCATCCGCATCGGCATCGTTGCTCCCATCTCCGGCTCCCTCGCTCGATTCGGCCAGGCGCACCTGCAAGGCTACGACGTCGCGCTCGAAGAGATCAACCAAGCCGGCGGTGTGCTAGGCCAGCCCCTCGAGCTCATATTCGAAGACGACGGCTCGACGCCGGCAGCGGCCGCCAAAGCCGTCGAGAAACTGGCCACGGAGAAGAACGTCCCGCTCATCATCGGCGCCTACTCCAGCTCCGCCACCCTGCTGGCCGCTGGCATGGCCGAGCGCCACCAGGTCCCCCTCATCATCCCCACCGCCGCAGCCGACGAAATCACCAAGCAGGGCTACCGCTGGGTCTTCCGCATCGCCGCCCCCTCGCAGGTGTATACAGAGACCCTGCTGGACTTCATGGACCAGATCCACAGCCCAGAGCGGCTGGCCATCGTCTTCGAGAACACCGGCTTCGGCACCAGCGTGGCCGAGGCGGCCGAGCGCCAGGCCGGCGCTCGCGACATCGACGTAGTCGCGTACCAGGCCTATCAAACCGGCGCTACCGGCTTTGAGCTACTCCTGAAAGAGGTAAAAACCACCGAGCCCGATGCCGTCCTCTTTGTATCATATCTGGATGACGCCGTCTCGCTGATGGAGCACAGTCGTGCTGTGGACTTCAATCCGCCGATGTTCGCCGCCGCCGGCGCCGGTTTCGGCCTGCCCGATTTCGTGATGTTGGCCGGCCCCGTCGCCGAGTATACCATTTCGGTGACCCAGTGGACGCCGGATGCACAATGGCCCGGCGTGGCCCAATTCACCGAACAATTCCGCGCGGAATATGGGTTCTCGCCACAGTACCATAGTGCTGAAGCCTACAGCGCGCTGCGGGTCGCCGTGGACGCGTTGGAACGGGCCGGCTCGCTCGATCGCGACACCATTCGCGACGCCCTCAACACGACGGACATGCTGTCCATCTTCGGCAACATCCGCTTCAATGAGCGTGGACAGAACCACCACCCGATGCTCGTCACCCAGGTGATTGATGGGCAGTTCGTGACCGTGTATCCTCCCGAGGTCGCCGCTCGGCCGCCCATCTACCCGGCGCCAAGCTGGAATGAGCGAGCGGACCATTCCACCACGTCCGAGGGCCAACCATGAGTGTCTCTGCACCAGCTCCCCGAACCGACCCAGAGCAGCGCCAATTCGCCCGCCGGCCACGTCTTCGACAGCGCTCGGGACTTGCCTGGCGCATCATGGCCCTCTTCGCCATTTTCGCCGTCGCCTTACTCATTATCGTCGGCGTCGCGCTGACATTTCTCAGCTTCCGAAGCCAGCAAAGCGCTGTCACTCGCACGCAGCGTGAGATCGCCAAGCGCGCCGCTCTGGACGTGTCAGCATTTTTGTCCAGCGTAGAGCAGAGCCTGCTCATCGTAGCCCAGACTCAGAACTTGGCGGACCTGGGACCATCTGAGCAGCGTCGTGCGTTGATGCAACTCCTGGAAGCGTTGTCCACTTTCGACGAGCTGACTTACGTGGATGCTCTGGGCCAAGAGCGCGTGAAGGTTTCGCCCTACCATACCTTTACGTCCGGCGAGCTTAGCGTCCGCACCGATGACGTCCCCTTTCGACGGGCCATGAGTGGCGAGCTGTATCTCAGCGCTGTCCGCTTCTCCAACTACAGCGGACAGCCCAGCGTCTGGCTGGCGCTCCCCGTGTCGGACCTGAGACAAGAGACGGTCGGTGTCCTCATCGCATTGGTAAACTTCCACGAGATGTGGAATATTGTCACCGGGCTCCAGGTGGGTGAATCTGGCTATGCCTATGTGGTAGATGAAGACGGCCGCCTCATCGCATACCACGACATCTCGCCCGTGCTGCGCCGCGAAAACCTCAGCAGCCTGCCGACCGTGGCCGCCTTTCTGGAGGGACAACCATCCACCTCTGAGTACGTCGGATTGGGAAATATCCGAGTCATCGGCGCACAGACACCTATCGCCGGCACGCCGTGGGCCGTCGTCGCAGAGTTACCTACCGAAGAGGCATACGCCGGCCTGCGCCGGATGATGGGATGGTTGGGGTTGCTGCTCCTCAGCGCCATCGTCGTGGCCGCCGGCACGGGGCGCTATCTGGCTAACTACATCGTGTACCCCATCGAAGTGCTGCAAGCCGGCGCGGCCGTCATCGGGCAGGGCGACCTGAGCCACACCATCGACTTGAATACCGGCGACGAAATCGAGGCTCTGGCCGAGGCCTTCAACACGATGTCGCACAACCTGCGTCGCTCGCGCGAGGAAATCGAGCGTTGGAACCGCGAACTGGAGGCCCTGGTTGAGGAACGAACAGCCGAGCTGCAATCGGCGAACTTGCAACTCCAGGCCCTAATCCGCGTCTCGCAACGCATCAACGCCGCACTGGCCCTGCCCGATGCGCTGGAGGCCGTGGCTAACGCGTCGCGGATCGTGCTGGGCGCCGGCCGTAGTGCCGTCTACCTGCTCGATCCAGAGACGGAGCGACTGGACTGTGCCCTGGCACAAGGGTTGTCGCCGGCATACGTCAAGGTTGTGCAGCAGTTCTACCGCGAGATTCCTGGCGGCGAGGTGATCGACAGCCGGCGCCCGCTAGTGATCCGCGACGCCGCCAACGACCCGCGCCTATCAGCCATCCACGACTCCGTGCGCCGCGAGGGTTACCGCTCGGTGGCGCTACTGCCGCTGGCTCACGGCGACGAGAGTCTCGGCATGCTCACCTTTTACCACGAAGAGGAGCGTGACTACAGCGCCCAGGATCTGGAACTCGCCCAGTCCTTCGCCAACCAGGCCGCCGTGGCCATCAAGAACGCGCGCCTCTTCGATGCCATCAGCCAACGCGCCGCCGAACTGTCGGCCCTGTACGCGGTCACCAGCACGGTGAGCCAGTCACTGAACCTGGACGAGGTGCTGGACGGTGCGCTGGACGAAGTCCTGACCGTGATGCGCGCCGACCGATCACCAGACGACAGTGCGTGCATCGGCTGGATCTACCTGATGGACGAGGAGATGGAGGCGCTGACGCTGAGCGCCTACCAGGGCATTGACGCCGGCCAGACTGAGCAAGTGCGCCGATTGCAGTTCGGCGAGGGGTTCAGCGGCCGAGTGGCACAAAGCGGTCAGCCGTTGCTCGTCAGGAATATACACGATTATCATTCCGATCATCATTCCGAGGTAGCGCCCCATCCAGCAGCGTTGCAAGGCGGGCTACGCTCCTTCGCCGGTGCTCCCCTGGAGACGAAGGGACGCATCCTCGGCGTGCTTGGCGTCGCCAGTCGCGGCGATCGTCAGTTCACGCGCCGTGAGACTGATCTGCTGAGCTCTATCGGCCGGCAAATCGCGATCGCTGTCGAGAACGCCCGGCTGTACGACCAGAGCCGCGAGGTGGCGGTGCTGGAGGAGCGGAACCGGCTGGCCCGCGAAATCCACGACACGCTGGCTCAAGGCCTGACGGGCATCGTCGTGCAACTGGAAGCCGCCGAGCGTGTAGCCGTCAAGCGACCTGAGCAGGCCGCCACCGCGTTGGAGCGGGCCAAGACGTTGGCGCGTCAGAGCTTAGAGGAGGCCCGGCGCTCGTTGTGGAACCTACGCCCGACGCCGCTAGAACACCTGTCGCTCAGCGAGGCGCTGGATCAGGAGGTCGTGCGTCTCGACGGTCGCAATGGCCTGGAAGCGCATTTCACAGTTGTGGGTGCAGAGCGCCGGCTCCCGTCGGATGACGAGCTCAACCTGTATCGCATCGCCCAGGAAGCGCTGAACAACGTCCACAAACACGCCCACGCCAACACCGTTAGCGTTGAACTCGCCTTCAACAGCAGTGATTTGCAGCTCACGGTCGCCGACGACGGTATCGGCGACGTGGACGCCAGCCAGGAGTGCTCCAACGGCGGTCTGGGACTCGTCGGCATGCGCGAACGCGCCCATCTGGTGGATGGCGAGTTAAGGACTGAGAGTCCACCGCATGAGGGAACGAGAATCACGGTTGTCGTACCCACCCGGGATCAGCGATGATCCGCGTGCTCCTGGCCGACGACCACCACGTCGTACGCGAGGGTCTGGCCACCATCGTCGATCTAGAAGAGGATATAAGGGTGGTGGGACAGGCCGGCGACGGCGCAGAGGCGGTACGCCTGACCCTGGAGCATGAGCCCGACGTGGTGCTGATGGACCTGCAGATGCCGAACATGGACGGCGCTGAAGCGATCCACCACATCCGCCAACAGCTTCTCGACGTCCGCATCCTGATTCTGACAACCTACGCCGACGAGGAGCACGTATTGGCCGGCATCAAAGCCGGCGCTCACGGCTATCTGCTCAAAGACGCGAGCCCCGACCGATTGCTGGAAGCCATTCGCACCGTGTATCGCGGCGAGTCGTCCCTCGGCAGCGCTGTCGCCGCCACAGTCCTGTCACGGTTCCGCGATGTTATGGCCGGCGGTAAAGCGCGCTTGAACGAGGAGGAGCCGGCCGATCAACTGCTGACCCCGCGGGAACAAGAGGTTCTTGAGTTGGTCGCTCAGGGCTTGCGCAACCAAGACATCGCCGAGGAGCTGGTGATCAGCGTGCGTACAGTGAAAGTGCACGTCAGCAATATTCTGGGCAAGCTAGGCGTGAACAACCGCACCGAGGCCGTTGCCGAAGCCCGCCGGCGCGGCTTCCTCTAGCCCCGCGTTTGCCGGACGAGGTCTCCCCGATATTGCTGGACGAGGTCTCCTTCAATCACAGTGATCAACTGGGTGTGGCTGCTGACCATTGGTTGGTTGGTCGGATTGCGGCATATAGTGATCCAGCGCTGGCGGTGTGCCGACTGCGGCCATGAACTGACTTCGCCGG
>JAANWY010000319.1 GCA_018263655.1 Anaerolineales bacterium
CTCTGGAAATCTTTAGGTTTTTGGGAGGTTTTAAATTCTGGAATCCCCATAGCCCCGAAATATCGAGATGATACGTTAGAGGAATATTCTGCTGTAGGTCCTATTCAGGCGTGACGTACGCCGCCGTGATGCCGCCGTCCACCAAGAAGGTGGCGCCTGTGACGTAGGATGATTCGTCTGAAGCGAGGAAAAGCGCTGCCTGGGCGATCTCGCCGGCTTCGCCGAAGCGGCCCATGGGGATGTGGACCAAGCGGCGCTGCTTCTTCTCTTCGGTGTCCAGGAACGCCATCAGCAGCTCGGTGCGCAGGGGGCCAGGACAGAGGGCGTTGACGCGGATGTTCTCCCGCGCGTGTACGACGGCTAACTCGCGCGTCATGGCCAGGACGCCGCCCTTGCTGGCCGTGTAGGCAATCTGGGGGGTGGCTGCGCCCAACACGGCGACAAAGGAGGCTGTGTTGATGATGGAGCCGCCGCCGGCACGACGCAGCGCCGGGGTGCCGTATTTACAGCCGAGGAAGACGCCCTTGAGGTTGACGGCCATGGTCAGGTCCCAGACGTCTTCGTCAGTCGTCATGGCGTTGTCATCAGCATTGTGCATGATGCCGGCGTTGTTGAACAGCACGTCGAGTTTGCCGTAAGTCTCCTCCGCGACCTGCACCATGCTTTCACAGCCGGCTGCTTCGGAAACATCGGCGTGCACATAAATGGCGGTGTCGCCCTGCGCCCGGATCATCTCGACAGTTTCGTTCCCGCCAGCATCATCGATGTCCGCGACGACGACGCTGCCGCCTTCGCCGGCGNAAAGCAACGCCGACTCGCGGCCTATGCCGCTGCCGGCGCCGGTGATCAAAGCAACCTTGTTTTCAAGTCTCAACTCTCGTTCCTCCTGTATCTCCTCAAGAAGTTCGGCAAGGTCTCCTGACCGCCGCCGGCGTGGGCCCTTCGATGAACTCAGGACGCCGCTCGGTCGGAGACCTTCGCTCAACCGGAGGGCTTTACACGCGTTCGAAGTAGCGTTTGCGCTCCCAGTCGGTTACGGCGTTATCGTAAGCCTCCTGCTCGGTGCGGTAGAAGTGGGCATAGTGCTCCACCACCTCTGTTCCCAACGCCTGCTGGGCGAACTCGCTCTGTTCGAAGAGGTCGGTGGCCTCACTCAGATCACGGGGCACGTGAGGCAGCTCTTGGGCTACGTAGATGTCTCCCTCGAAGATCGACGGCGGCTCGATTTGATTGGCTATTCCATCCAGACCCGAGGCCAGAGAGGCGGCAAAAGCCAGGTAGGGATTGCAATCAGCGCCGGGGATGCGACACTCGATGCGCAGACTGGCGCCGTCGCCCACCACTCGGAAGCCAGCGGTGCGGTTGTCGTGGCTCCATGCTATCCGGGTCGGCGCCCAGGAGCCGGCCTGGTAGCGCTTGTAGGCATTGACCGTGGGAGCATAGAAAACCATTAGCTCGGGGACATGGGCGATCCAGCCGCCCAGAAACCAGCGAAAGACAGGGGAGCAATGCACCGGCCCGATTACGTCGTCGCCAGGGAAGGCGTTGCGGCCGTCCTGCCATAGGCTCAGGTGCACGTGGCAACTGGACCCCGCCTGGCCGGCTGTGTGCTTGGCCATGAAAGTCACACTCAACTCCAGTTGATCAGCTACCTCCTTGAAACATTGTTTGAAGATGCTGTGGCGATCGGCCATGGTGATCGCATCGGCGTAGCGTACGTTTAGCTCGTGCTGGCCCAGGCCCCACTCGCCTTTAGAGTTCTCCACTGGTACCCCGGAGCGCTTCAGGTGCCGGCGTACAGCGGCGTTTAGCACCTCCTCGCGGGCACCCTGCAACATGTGATAGTCTTCGATGTACCAGCCGGCCGGTTCCAGGCTGTCGTAGCCCTGGCCGGCAGCCTCCCGGTAGGAATCCAGGAAGATGTAGTACTCCAGCTCCGAGCCGGCCATAGCTGTGTAGCCTATGCTCGTAGCCTGTTCCACTTGACGGCGCAGGATGGAGCGTGGCGCCACAGCTACCATCTCGTGGGATTGCGTGTCTTCCACGTCGCAGATCACCATGGCGGTTTTATCCAGCCAGCTAGCCACCCGCAGGGTGTTGAGATCGGGTACCAGGTGGACGTCTCCGTAGCCTAGCTCCCAGTTGGCGAAGCGGTACCCCGGCACCGGTTCCATCTCCATGTCAGCGGTCAGCAGGTAATCGCAGACGTGGGTGCCGTGCTCCGCTGCATTGTCCAGAAAGAAGTCAGCGTCCAGGCGCTTGCCCATGAAGCGGCCATAGAGATCGGAGAAGACCATCAGGACGGTTTCAATCGCCTCGTCGCTGACAAGCTGTCGCAGTTGCTCCAGCGTTAGCATGCCCGTGATGTCTGACATGGGTACGTTCACTTCTCCTGGCCTAATGCGAATCCACGGGTGAATTGTCGATGCAACAGAATGAAGACAACCATGGGAGGCAACATGGCCAGGACCGCGCCGGCCATCACGACGCCCCAGTTTGTCGTGTCCTGACCAGCCGTCATGCCCCGCAAGCCAACCTGCACGACCTGCCGGGCGTCTTCGCGGATGATGATCAGCGGCCACAGATACTGATTCCACATGTAGATCAACTGAATCAGGGCGAGGGCGCCGATGGTGTTCCACGACATAGGGATGAGGATACTCCACAGGAAGCGCAGGGGGCCGGCGCCATCCGCCCTGGCAGCATCTACCATATCTGACGGTATGCTGGAGAAATGCTGGCGAAAGAGGAACACGCCGGTGGCGCTGGCCAGGAAGGGTACAATCAGCGCCGGATAGCTGTTGCCCCACCCCAGATCAGAGACCAGGTCGAACAGGGCGATGATCAGGATGTGGGTGGGCATCATCAAGGTGAACAAAATGAAGTAGAAGATGTAGTCCTTCAGCGGAAAGGCGAAGTAGACCAGGGCCAGGCCGGCTAACATAGAGAGAGCCGTCTTGGCTACGGTTACAGCGATGGCGATGTAGGTGCTGTTGACCATGTACTGGCCCAGGCTGAAAGCGTTCCACGCTGTGCGGTAGTTGTCCAAGAGGGCCGTCCCAGGCGTCAGTTGCGGTGGAAAGCGGAATACCTCGGCGCGCGTCTGCGTCGACTTGGCCAGTGCAAACAACACTGGCGCCAGCACAATGATACATGTAATGATTAGGGCGATGTGGGTGAGCAGATCCAGGCGAGTTCGACGTGACATGGCTTAGCCTCCGTAGTGCACTAGGCGACCGCTGGTGCGGAATTGAACCATCGTCAACGCGATGACGGCCAAGAACAAAATGACCGACTGAGCCGCTGCGAGTCCAGTCTTATAGTATTCGAAACCATCGCGATAGAGATTGTAGATCATGACGTTGGTGGAATCCAGCGGCCCGCCTTTGGTTACGATGTCTATCATGCCGAAGATGCCGAAAAAGGAGTAGGTGATGTTGGTGATCAACAAGAAGAACGTCATGGGCGACAGGAGCGGAAAGACCACAGACCAGAAACGTTTCCACGCGCCGGCGCCATCGATCTCGGCTGCCTCCAACACGTCCGTGTTCAGATTCTGCAAGCCGGCCAGGTAGAAGACTACGTTGTAGCCCAGGTTCTTCCAGATGCTGGCCATGATGATCAGGAGTATCGCCAGGCGTGGGTTGCCGAGCCAATTCAGTTCCTTGCCGATGACGCGGAACATCAGGTAGTTGGCCGCGCCGAAGCCGGGCGAGAACATGAAAAGAAAGACGATCCCGGCCACCGCCGGCGACAGGGCGTAGGGCCAGATGAGCAGAATGCGGTAGATGGACGCGCCCCAAATCTCTCGATTGGCCAACATGGCAATCGCTAATGAGATGGCCAACCCGCCGATCACCACACTGGCAGTGATAATGGCCGTTACCTGGAGAGTGTGGAGGTAGCCGGGGTCTTGTGCCAGACTAATGAAGTTTTCCAGACCGGTGAACTGTTTCTTAAGGCCCAGGAACGCCACCCGGTACGTAGAGAGAATAAACGTCCGGATGACGGGGTAGTACAGGAAAACGACCAGAATCAGCAGGGTGGGCGAGAGGAGCACAAAGGGGAGCACCTTGCTCTTGAATCTTGCTGGGTATTCGTACATGAACGAATCCTTTCCCAACTGGCTCTAAGGGAATATGCTTGGAAGACAGCTTGAAAAACAGTCGTAAGCGTTCAGATGATAGCTCACGAAGCATCCTGAGTAGGCCGGAACGCAGTGGAGGACGTATCGAAGGGTGCGGTCCATGCGAGGAACCGTCGCAAACCCGCACCCCTCGATACGTGCTCAACGTCGTTTCGCGCTACTCGGGATGCTAGTCCTGATACCTCCTGAACGGCTACAAACAGTCAAGAGATCGGGGAACCGGCAATTAGAGCCGATTCCCCGATCTCTGCTTGCGCTCGGTTCTGCCCCGTGCGGGCCGGGGGAACCTACTGCACGGACTTGTTGTAGTCCTCGATTGCCTTGTCGGCTTCTACCTTGGCCGCTGACAGAGCCTCGTCCACCGAGGCTTCGCCGGCCAACACCTTCTCCACAGCCTGCTCGACAATCGTGCGGACCTCGGGGAAGGCGCCGATCAGCGCGCCCTGGGTGGCCCGAACAGGCTTGGTTTCCAGCAACTGATCAAAGGCTGCCTGATAGGCCGGGTTCATCTCGAACCAGTTCTCGACCTCCAGCACATCCACCGAAGACTTGCGGATGGGGAAGTAGCCGGTGGCCTTGTGCCAGCGGACAGCGTTCTCGGTGTTGGTGAACCAGATGATGAAATCCTTAGCGGCCTGCATCTCCGCGTCAGGATGCCCGCCCGTCAGCCACATGCTGGCGCCGCCAACGATCACACCTTGCCGTTCGCTATCTTCCGGATATGGCAGGTAAGAGGTGCCCAGCTCGAAGCCGTTCTCCGCGGCATCGTTCTGGCGGTTCACCACGTCACTGGTGGAGGTGATCTCCATGGCGGCCTGGCCGGAGACGAAGATGGCGTCTGCGCCGCTCCAGTCTTCCAGCTTGCCGCTGTAGGCGTAGTAGCCCTTGTCGTGCATTTCCTTCCACCAGCTCACGATGGTCTTGGCCGCATCGCTGGTCAGGAAGACCTCAGTGGCCCGGGCGTCCCGCCCGTTGCCGTTGTTGGCCAACTCGGCGCCCATGTTGGCCATCCACTGCTCGAAGAACCAAGTGTGGAGCGGCCAGGAGATGCAGTTCTTGGCTGCGCCACTGGAGACGATCTGCTCGCAGACGTCGAGCATTTCCTCGAAAGTCTCAGGCGGCGCCTCGGGGTCCAGGCCGGCCTCGCGGAAGATGTCCTTGTTGTAGTACAGGATCGGGTTGGAGGAGTTCCACGGCATGGAGTTGAACTTGCCGCCGATCTTGTAGTAGTTGGCCACGCCTCCGATGTAGTCGTCCGGCTGGAACTCGGGACCTTTCACGTAATCCTCGATGGGCACGAAGATGCCGGAGTCGATGGCCAATTGGGACCCGATCTCGAAGATCTGGACGATGTGTGGTGGGTTCCCCTGCTTCGCCGCTAGAATGGACGCGTTCAACGTGTCGCGGTAGGAACCCTTGTTCTCCACCTTCACAAAGGTGCCGGGGTGAGTGTAGTTATAGTCAGTCACCATACGCTGGATGAGGAGCTTGCGCCCGCCGCCGAAGGCGTGCCAAAAGTCGACGACCGTCGCACCTTCGGGGACGGTCACCTCGGTCTCCGCTTCCACTTCCACGACGCGGGTGACTTCGACCTCCTTCACTTGCACTTCCCCGGGGGCCGCTGTCGTGCAGGCGGATACCGTGATTAGGAGGGTGGCAATCAGTAGACCTAAGGCCAGAAGCTTATGTGTCGAATTCATGTCGTGTTTCTCCTTATGTTGTGGCTCATGTATCGTTACAGTGTGGTGGACGGGTTGTTAGTCGGTGGCGATCGCTCTTGTTGATCTACTGTGATCCGATAGCATCACCTCCTCGTGTGCTCAAGACCTGTCGGGAAGCAGTAGAGGCCGCTCCAAGGCGGCCGATTGCCTAGCGCGGAAGCCCGACATATTATTCCCGGTAGCTGTGGCCTGTAGCTGGAACGTAGAAGCGGCTTTCCGATGAGATCTCTTTGATGTGTGCCGCGGTTGGAGGAGCGTGGTTGGTTGAAGGTGTAAGTCCAGCTTGCAAGCCCGCTCTTAGTATATCATAATTGGCATGCTAAAATCTACACGATTTTGCCAAACATGTGACAAGAACATGCCATTGCGCTGGGAGTCAACGATGACCAATGCCCAACAGGCGCCGGACCGCACCACACCCCCGGAAGATTTCGTCCAACAAGTGAAGCAGGTCTTGGAACATCTGTACGACTTCCCTTATTTACAGCGCCACCCACTGGCGCGCCAGTTCGGATCTGCCGAAGATCGCCCGAGTGAAACGGCCGGCCAGCGGCTACGGCGCGAGTTCATTGCTGTTATCGAATCACTGGATCCCGGGCGAAGCGTCTCCTTCCGCGCGCCTCCTGCCCGTCTCTTTAACCTCCTCCATCTGCATTATGTCGGCGGGATGACGGTCCAGGAAGCTGCGCACGAACTGGGCATCTCAAAGCGACAGGCGTACCGCGACCTACGACGCGGCGAGGAGAGTGTGGCCGCCATGTTGTGGGCGCGTCGCTCTCCCCCATCTCCTCAAGAACCAAGGGCCAGTCAGCTTTCCTCCGTCCAGGCAGAAATGGCCCGGCTAGAGCCCCACCCCCGCCCCACCGATGTGCGGGGGCTCCTGCGCCAGGCTCAAAAAGCGGTAGAACAGTTGGCGTCACAACGCCGCGTCAGCCTACATGCGGAGGTTCCGCAAGAACCCGTGATCATCTCGATCGATCCCGTCGTAGCCCAACAGGTGCTGGTCAGTGTCCTCAGCTCTGCAGTCCAGCAGGCTCGACCCGGAGACCTACACCTTGAGATGGCCACTGGCGCGGAAACAGCATCCCTGATCTTCTGCTACCGGCCGGCGCTAGAAGTGACTGACGCGCCCCTCGTCGACGGCGTCGTTGGACAACTGGTGGATCGGCTTGAATGGCGGCTGGACCACGATGAGCAATCCGAGGGTGCTCGTATCGTTACGCTGCACATGGTGTCGCTCGGTCCCACGGTGCTAGTCATCGATGACAACGAGGGTCTCGTGGAGCTGCTGAGTCGCTATCTCGCTGATCACGCCTGTCGGGTGATGCCGGCGGCAAGCGGTCAGGAGGGCTTGCGATTAGCCCAGGAACTGGCTCCAGATGCGGTCATCCTGGATGTGATGATGCCGGAGATGGATGGGTGGGAGGTCTTGCAGAGACTTCGGACGCTCCCACAGACAACCGATATCCCCGTCATCATCTGCTCTGTCTTCGATGATCCTGGACTTGCCCAATCTCTGGGGGCCTCTCTCTTCCTGCACAAGCCCGTCAGCCGGGATGACGTCCTGACTGCACTACGCCAGCTAGGCGTAGTGTGAGAAGGTCTCCTCCGATACGGACGCTTCGTCGTAGCGTGGTTCCAGGACCCCGATTGCCGCACGCAGACAGCGCACGACCTCGGCCGGCTGCAGGCTGTCACCTGGGCGGCGAATAATCATTTGGCTGCCGTGTTGCGCCAGTGTGTCCTCTGCGTAACTCGTTACCGTCAACAGTATCACAGGTACATCGGCCAGATCAACGTCGCCTTGCATTTCGTCGAGCACACCGAAGCCATCCACGTTCGGCATAATCAGGTCCAACAGGACCAAGTCGGGGCGTTGGGAGCGCATAGCCGTTAGACCTTCTCGACCGTCATAGGCGCGGCGGATGTCAAAGGGCCGGCCGGTCGTCGCCAGAATGCGCTTCACCAACTCACCGATGCCTCGATCATCGTCGACGATCAAGATATCGTGGGCGTCGTTGAGTTGCTGTATCTCTCGCAGCAACCGCTCAGCCGCAAATGGCTTCGTCAGGCAGGCTGCCACTGCCAGGTCGTGCGCCACCCACGCCTGGCTGGGCAGCGAGCACTCGATGAAGGGCACGGATATAGACGGGCTGCAATCGTGGGTCTGGTCCCCTTCTGGTGGAACGTTACACACCACCGCCCGCGGGTGATGTCTCCTAATCTCTGCGTCTAGCCGGCGAGGGTCCTCCACGTGCACGACTTCGTACTCTTCCGTGTGACGGTGCACGAAGGAAGCCACCGCCGGGTCAGAGTCGATCACGAGAACGCAGGGGCGTGGCTCGTCAGACCACGATGGCTCGGCTGCGTGCGTTCTGTACAGAGCTGAGGCGGGAAGGGCATGGGCTGGAATAGGCAAGGTGAAGGAAAACGTTGCCCCGCAGCCTTCCTCACTCTCTGCCCAAATTCGTCCGTCATGAGCTTGCACGAATCGCTTACTGATTGCCAAACCCAATCCCGCGCCCTGGTGGCTGCGGCGCAGCGATTGGTCCACTTGATAGAATTCGTCAAAGATGTGTGGCAGCTTGTCCCGTGGGATACCAGGACCGGTATCGCTCACGCTGATGACCACTTCACCATCTGTCCGCTTCGCCTCTAACATCACCGTGCCGGCTTCGGTGAATCGTCGCGCATTCTTGAGCAGGTTGAGGAGTACCTGGCGAATGCGCGTGCGGTCGATTTCTAGCGTGGGTAAGTCGTGGGTGATCTTCACATCCAGATGGGCCGGGTCCCCTCGAAAAAGGTCTTCAGCGATCTCCCCTGTGCCCTGAATCAAAGGTTCCAGCGGGGTGGGCTCCTTGTTCAGCGGAAAACCGACTATCTCGAAGCGAGACAGATCGAGGACGTCGTCGATCATCTCCAACAGATGCCGGCTGTTGCGGTAGATGTGGTGAACGTCCCGGCGCAGGGGGGGCGGCCAGTGCACCTCCCCGTACACCTCCGGCGTGAGATACATTACCTCACTGAAGCCCAAGATCAAGCTGAGTGGTGTCCGCAGTTCGTGGCTGATGTTGGCGGCGAATTGCTCCTTCATACGCTGCGCTTCCTCCGCCTGCCTGCGAGCGAGGATCAACTCGCGCTGTGTGCGACGCAGGAGCGTGTTGGATAGCCTCAATGATTTCACAACGCGACTGAGCTCAGCCCGGTGAGCGCGTGTTTCCTCTAGCAAGCGATTGACTTCCTGATGCATGCTCCATACCCAGTCCAATGCGGTGTATATCGTGTGCACAGCCAGCCAGGCCGTTAGGAGGCCTAACGCTAATGCCAGGGAGAGATCCGGCAACGGATAGAAACGGGCGCCGATATAGTTCAACGTCGTGGCCAGCGCGCCGGCCGCGCCTGCAATCACAAACTCGCTGCCGGAAACCAGGATCGCGCCGACGAAGATTAGGAGCAGGCTGAGGAAAGGGAGCCAGGGATCAAAGAACTGCCACATGGCCCTTAGCAAGACGGCCGTAAGCCCCCACACCAGCACGTGCCGAGCCAGTGTCGGGTGCTTATCGAGTAACAGTTGCACACTCAGGCCTAACCCCAACAGCATAGCCCACAGGCCAAATGCGGCGAGTGGAAAAGGCTTTGTCGGCAGGGCCATCCACATCGCCAGACTGCTGGCGCCCATCAACGCGAGAGCCATGTGATGCGCCAACTGCCGGCGCAAGCCCTCCCGGTTGGCTACATTACCTTCATATGCAAACACGCGCGCCCAGATCGCTCGCAACACATTGCCTCCAGACTACGAGATGCTCTTCTTGGTGTCTCTCGCCTGCGCAGTGTATCACGAAATGCCGCCGCCGTCCAGCCGCGCGGCTGTGGCGCCTAGGTGCAAGGCCAAACACCCAAGACCTGTCTGCCCACGCACAGGCAGGCCTGAAACAAGTTTCAGCGTCCAGGACGCTCGAACTTGCGACGTCCTGAGCCTGTCGAAGGGTTCGAGGCCTGTCTGCGTGCCCCCCTGC
>JAANWY010000032.1 GCA_018263655.1 Anaerolineales bacterium
GTGTAAGCTCGGTAAATCGCGAAACTGGCTCAAGCACCCGTCTCGGGTGCAGTCACGAAGCGCCCACGTGGTGCGAAATGGCCCGAGATGGGCCTTCGAGCGGACTTCTGCGATTTACCGAGACTCAGAGAATGAAGTACGGTGCGGCGTAAGCGCCCAAACGACGAAGGTCAAAAGTGATCCGAAGGCAACAAATCCGAAAGGAGATCAACGGTGATCCCCAAACGTATGCGTGAGTTCTTGCATGATGCTCTACCCGAGCGCACCTGGCAGAATCGGCTACAGCGCGAGGGTCCGCTGGCTTTCATGGAATTTAGTCCGACGGATGTGGACCGATTGCAGCGACTCGGCCTCGAAGTAGATCGGCTGGGCCCGCGTCTGGTGGTCTGTATGTGGGATGCGGAGAGCCGGCTGGAGATAGGCGGCTACTTGGTCGTCGACAACTTGGCCATGGGCCGGCCCTCCATGGGCGGCATCCGTATGCTGCCTGATATAACGCCCAGCACCATCCACAACCTCGCGCGCGGGATGACGCTTAAGAATGCCGCCGCCGACCTCCCCTACGGCGGCGGGAAGGCCGGCATCGTCGCAGACCGCGATCTGTCTCCAGAGGAGCATACCGAAGTCGTTCGAGGTTTTGCCCGCCTCATCTTCTGGTATCGCGACATCTACCTCCCCGGCCCGGACGTCGGCACCAACGATGCCGACATGAAGACTATCGCCATCGAGAACGGGCTAGACTGTGCCCTGTCCAAGCCGGCCGACATGGGCGGCAACCGCATCGACGAGCTAGGGGCAGCGGCCGGTGGCATCGTCATCGCCGTCGACGCCTTGCTGGACGAAATCGAACGCTTGAAGGCCCTGCCTCAGTTCGCCAATCTGCAGGTGCCGTCGCGGGCCGAACTGACGGTTCTGATCCAGGGCTTCGGCGCCGTTGGGTCCCACGCCGCCCGCATGCTGTGTGAAGGCGGTCCGGATGATGCACCACGCGTTGTCGGCATCAGTGATTACAGTGGTTACGTCTACGATGAGGCGGGGCTACCCGTTCGAGAATTGATGGCGCACCGGGATGAACACAGCGTGGTCACGTTCCCATACTTCCTGGAGAAGCTTTCGCACCTGCGCACACCCGATCCACAGACCAAATTCTCGAATGCGCCCAACGACCTGCTGCGAGAATCGGCTTTCTGTTTCGTGCCGGCGGCCCCCGTCGCCAACTACCTGGACGTGGACGCTAGCTCTAACCCGTCCATGACGGTGGACCGCATGGGCGACTGGGCCGTGATCGTCGAGGGCGCCAACACCTATTCGCCCGATCCGCCCCGCAAGGCCGCCCGCGCCCGCATGGAGCGCGCCGTCTACTGGCAAGCCGGCACGCTCATTGCTACCGACTACCTGGTCAACTCCGGCGGCGTCATCTACGCGGCACAGGAGCGCATGATCAAGACACCCGACCACCTACGCATCCCGGACGAGATGTTGGGCGATCGCGTAGGTGGGACACCACCCGCTGTCGATCAATGGCTTGACGACCATGCAGCCGACCTGGAGCAGTTGGCCGAGGAACGACGCATCGCCGGTGAACACCAGCGCGACGAAGTGATTCGCCGCAACATGAAAGAACTAATCGACCTGCTGGCCGACGATCCGGACATGCTACCTTGCGAGGCCGCGGAGCGGATCAGCATCCGCCGTATCGCCTCCAGCGAGCGCTTCCGCACCGTCTCCGACGTGATGGAGCCGATGCCTACCATCACCGAGGATCAAACAGTGCGCGATGCTGCGCAACTACTGATCGAAGAGACCAGCGACATCTTGGCTGTGGTATCGCCGGCCACTGAACTGACCGGCGTCGTCACTGAGTGGGACATCACCCGCGCCTCGGCGACTGCCCGGGCCGAAGATCTACCACTGACCGAAATCATGACTCGCGAGGTCATTGCCGCCAAGCCCGACGACAACATCCTCGATGTGTTGCGCAAGCTAGAGCACTTCGAGATTTCAGCAATGCCTGTCGTGAGCGACGACGAGGTGTTGGGTGTGATCAGTGGCGATATTCTGGCCCGGCGCACGCTCTACCAGCTGCTACAATCGCAGGAGGTGTAGAGACCTGCTGGAGGAATCAACGAACCTGGTTGTGCTGCACGATGCTGCAACCAGCCACTGGCTCAAGTTCTGCGATCCGCACGAAATGCTTGTCGCCACCCACATCGACGATGTCGTACCCAGACTACGAACAGTCGAGGCGCTCACGAACGACACCGGATGGTGGGCGGCCGGCTTCATCAGCTACGAAGCGGCGCCGGCTTTCGACAGCGCGCTACAGACGCGGCCACCTTCATCGTTCCCGTTGCTGTGGTTTGGGCTCTACGACGAGCCGGCCCCAATCGAGTTGCCGACTCGTCGGGACGCAAAAGCCTACGTGCTTGGAGATTGGGCACCCTCCGTGAGCCGAACCGCGTACGACGAGGCGATCAGCAGAATAAAGGCCCACATCGCCCGAGGCGACACGTACCAGGTGAACTATTCGTTTCGCCTGCGAGCTCCCTTCTCCGGTGACACTTGGGCCTTCTTTCTGGATCTGGCCCGAGCTCAACAAGCGGATTATGTCGCTTATGTCAAAGCAGGCGAGGCCGCTATTTGCTCGGCGTCGCCGGAGGTCTTCTTCCGGCTGAACGGCCGGCACATCGTCTCACGTCCTATGAAGGGTACCGCCGCCCGCGGCCGTACCCTGGCCGAAGACGAGGCCCAGGCCAGGTGGCTGCGTCATTCTGAGAAAAACCGTGCCGAAAACGTGATGATCGTAGATATGATCCGCAACGACATCGGACGTGTTGCGGAGATCGGCAGCGTCCGCGTGCCAAGCCTATTCAACGTGGAGCGCTATCCGACCGTCTGGCAGATGACGTCCACGGTCACGGCCAAGACCGACGCCACGCTGACCGAGATCCTGACGGCGCTGTTCCCCTGTGCCTCGATCACTGGTGCGCCGAAACCATGCACCATGCACATCATCGCTGATCTGGAGACCACGCCGCGCTGCACCTACACCGGCTGCATCGGCTACATCGCGCCCAACCGGCGGGCGCAGTTCAACGTGGCAATCCGGACCGTGCTGGTTGACGAGGCCGCCGGCCAGGCCGAGTACGGCGTCGGCGGCGGGATCGTCTGGGACTCCGAAAGCGGCAGTGAATATGCCGAGTGTCAAGTCAAGGCGCAGGTGCTGACGGAGCGCCGGCCCGAGTTCTCACTGCTGGAGACCATGCTGTGGACGCCCGAGGATGGTTATTTTCTGCTGGATTACCATCTGCGCCGGCTGCAGGGCTCAGCCACCTACTTCGGCTTCCCGGTGGAGATCGCTCAAGTCGAGGAGCAACTGTCAGCTCTGGCAGCGAGCTTGCCAGACGAGCCACACAAAGCGCGCTTGCTGGTGGCGCGAGATGGCGTAGGTGGGACACCACCTGTGACCATCGAGGCAGCGCCGCTGCACCTCGATCAACCGGCTCGACGGTGGAAGATTCGGTTGGCGCCGGCGCCCGTCGATTCAGCCAACCGGTTTCTGTACCACAAGACGACCCACCGCGCAGTCTACGCTGACGCCCACGACGCTTGCCCTGACTGCGACGATGTGCTACTGTGGAACGAGCGCGGCGAGATTACGGAGACCACCATCGCCAACGTCGTCGTCGAGCTCGATGGCGAGTTGGTGACGCCGCCGGTGGACTGTGGGCTCTTGGCCGGCACCTTCCGCGCGTGGCTGCTCGACCAACGCCAGATTCGCGAGCAGACCATCACAATCGAAGATTTGAAAGAGAGCGACGAAATCTACTTGATCAACTCAGTGCGCAAGTGGCGCAAGGCTAAGCTTTTGGAATCTGACCTATGAATGAAGAGAAGAGTCTGCAAGAGAAATACAATCCCGAGGGCGTGTGCTTCGGCTGCGGGCTGAGTAACGAAAAAGGGCTACAAATCTGCAGCTTCGTGGAGGACGACGTAGGTGGGACACCACTCGTCCTCCTCCGGTTTCGGCCCGAGCCGCACCACCTCGCCTTTGAGGGCATCGTCAACGGTGGGATTGTGGGCACCCTGTTCGATTGCCACTGCAACTGGACAGCCGCCTATCACCTGATGCTGTCGCAGGATCTGGATGCACCGCCGCCGACAGTGACGGCCGAATACAGTGTGCGATTCAAGCGTCCGACGCCGACGGGCAGCGAGCTCCTCTTCCGAGCGTGGCCGGCGAGTATCGAGGGCAATCGGGCCGTCATAGAGGCCGAGCTTGAAGCTGACGGCGTGGTCACTGCCACGTGCACCGGGACCTTCGTCGCGGTGAAAGAGGGGCACCCTGCCTATCACCGCTGGTAAGTGACGGATTATGGGAAAAGACAAACACCATGAACATACATGCGTTTCTCGACGAGACTGCATTAGCCATCGGATCATTGTTCGCCAAGAAATACTTCCGTAAGAGTATCACTTCGCCGCCGTTCGCCGCCCACGTGCGCGGCGTCAAGCTCGACATGCCGGCCATACGCGGGGAAGGCGATTACGTAGTTCCTGCACAAACGCTGGCCGGCGAGCTGAACGCCGCCTTTCGCATCACCCAGTGGCTGGGCGCGGATTACCCGACCATCATCTGCCACCACGGTGCTGGCGAAATCCCCTTCGATTTCGGTTTCAGTCGTATTTTCCCGTACGACGAGCGGCGCATTGATGCGAACTTGGCCGCGATTCGGGCGCCCTTTCATCGCTCGCGCGACGAGTTCTTCGCCAACAACCACTCGCTGGCCAACTGGATCGCGATGCTGGCCGTCTCCGTGCACCTCGTTGAGCACCTGGTATCGTACAGCCAACAACAAGGGACGGCGCGCACTGTGGTCGCCGGCACCAGCCTGGGTGGATTTATCAGCAACCTCCACCACATACACTTCAATAGCGCAGCCATGTACGCGCCCATCTTGGGCGGCGCGTACATGGCTCACGTCACCCTGGACTCGGTGTACAGCAAGGGTGTGGCATCGCTAGCTAAACGCAGCCCAGCCGCGATCAGAGAAATCCTGGACTTCGAACCTGAATTTGTGGCCAGGGACAACAGCAACGTCTTCCCCCTGCTCGCGAGATTCGATCAGATTGTCCTTTTCGACAGACACAGCAGAACCTACGGCGAGCAACCCATCGGGATCATGAACAGGGGGCATGTGACCGGCGCGTTGTCTTTCGGGCGGGTGCGCCGGCACATTCTCAGCCTTGTCGACTAAGGGGATTCCAGAATTTAAAAGGTAAGCGTTCAGCTACCCTTGCGAAGGTTTAGAATAGCCGTGGCAAGAGGCCGATTTTCGACTGGTGAGGGGCACCTCAACCCGAATGCGCTTGGCAAACCTTCGCAAGGGTCCCCACTACCTGAACGCTTACAAATAATCATCCTAGAACCCTCTTGGATTCCCAGGGGAAATGGCGGGTTTTGGGACGTCTATTTTTCTGGAACAGCCTAATCCATGCCGCGGGGCAGAGCAACAACGCCTCTCCGACTTCTCAATTGCTCTGCTCCCCACCACCCCCGCCGGCTCCGCCTTCAACGCTGCTCTCCTGCGAAACACAACTGATGCCACCCAAAGCGCGATTCTAGAGTAGCGTCTGACCAAACGAGACGTCAATACAATTGAACAATTGACACTAGCGTAGACGGAGGCGTTCAGCTACCCTTGCCAAGAAGCCGATTTTCGACAGGAGGACCCTTCCGGAGGAGATATATGTTACGTACGATTTTTCTTTTAATGATAGTAAGTGCAATAGTAAGTACACTCGTCAGCCTGCCGCTCACTGGCGCCGGCCAAGCGCTGGCCAGCCCAGCCACACCTGAGGTACCCGGGCGGTTCGCACCCGGGCAAGTGTTGGTTCGATTTAGGCCCGATATTTCGGAGACGGCGGCCGCTAGCGTCGCTGCCGCCCACAACGCATCGCCCATCCACCGCATCGCCGACCATGCATTCGTCCTGTCTGTGCCCGTCGGGCGCGAAGCACTGGCGCTGAAGGCGCTCGCATCCGACCCGGCCGTCGAAAACGTATCACTGAATTATCTGATTACGGAGACACCCCTTGAGGCGCCAAAGCCGCTGCCGCTCGAAGCGGCCTCTCCGGGTGCAGCAGCGAGCTTCACTCAAGAAACGCCAAGCTGCATCACGGACCTGTGGATGAGTACCGCGCAGCAAGGCGAGCGGCTTCTTGACAGCATGGTGGCTTCGGGGTCACCTCAAGTGTACATCTTCTTCGAGTATGCAGACTGCGACCTTGAGGCCGTCCGCGCCGAGGTGATCTACCTGAGTCCAGATGCCGCACCCGATGAAGCCTTTGTCGAAGAAGGCTTCATCATCAGCGGGTCGGGCATTCAGGGCATTAAGGTTCAGGCATGGCCCTATTTCGAAGAGGGCACTTTCCCCGTCGGCAGGTACTTAACCATTCTCTCTCTGTCGCCGGAAGGAGGATGGGACGAGGTAAAGAATGTCTCCTGGCACGTCAGCACCTTCCCGAACGATTTCTGGTTCCGGGGTGTCAGCAACTATCAATGGAACCTCCACAGCACTGGCCGGCGCGCGCAGCCGGAAGCCGACATCAACATGCCACAAGCCTGGGACACGACAACCGGTGGCCAGGACATCGTCATCGCGTTCGTGAGTACCGGCGTCAAGCTCGACCACCCAGACCTGAAGCCGAAGATGTGGGCCAACCGCAACGAGATTCCGGACAACGGTATCGACGACGACGAAAACGGCTGCCCCGACGACGTCCACGGCTGTGAGTTCTTCAACGGCGAGGCAAACCCCGACCCGACGGACGGGGTGAACTGGGGTACGTTTTCCGGCGGCATCGCTGCAGCCGCCACCAATAACGAGATTGGAATTGCCGGCATCTCCTGGGGAGCGCGCATCATGCCGCTCAAAGTCCTGCGTCTTCTGCCCAGCGGCGTCCTGGGTGGCTATCTCAGCGACTTGATCACAGCCATTGAGTATGCCGTCAACAATGGCGCGCGCATCATACATCTGGAACCCGTTGTAGCAGAGGAGAATGTCACTGATGATCAGCTAGAGCGACTGCGCGGCGCCATTGACGAGGCCACGAACCGAGGTGCCCTGGTGATCGCCGGCGCTGGCGATTCCGCCGAAGATCATCTTCGGCCCCCGGCCGGCTTCGAGAACGTGGTCGCAGTCGGCGCCACTAATCAGCGCAACGAGCACGCCTGGTTCTCCAACAGCGGTCCAGCCATTGACCTGGTGGCTCCCGGCGAGCTCATCCTGATTCCCTGTGCTTCGGCGCCATACTGCATCGGCAGCGGTACAAGCCTGGCGGCGGCGCATGTTGATGGAGTTGCTGCCTTGATTTGGTCGGCCAACCCGGAGTTGTCGCCGGCTGAAGTCCGCGATATTCTGCGAGAGTCGGCTAGAGACCTCGGAGCGGAGGGATATGATTCGGAGTACGGCTATGGCATGTTGGATGCCGGCGCCGCCTTGGAGCTAACACCGCACCGCCTGTGGCTGCGCACTGCAAATCCAGATCAGCTAACACTTGCGTACTTGTTAGATGACCAGGTCAGTCGGGTATGTCAGACCGTCTGGAATGTCGGAACAGGGCCTCGCACGTGGAATGTGCGAACCAACAGCGAGTGGTTGTCAACAGAGACCCCGCGCGGCCCCAGATCGGCGCCTGTGCCATCTCACATGCCAGTCTGCGCCGATGCTGGATTACTCTCCCGCTATGGCGTGTTCAATACAACGCTTTTCACCAGCAGCACACTGTCACGCCACGAAGGCCCGGTGGCAATCGATGTCACCGCGATATACGAGCCTGAGCTGTGGCGAACCTGGCTGAGTCTTGTTGCGCGGTTGCACAACAGTCAGTGAGAACAGTGATAAATTGGCAGCAAACTCGCGATATGGGATGGAGAAGTACACCAGACGTGAAACCAGTCGGTTCACCAGGAGCTGAATCGTGAATGACGTAATACAGCCAAGGATCACCACAATCCACCACATATCGATAGAGTGGCTTTCAGTCCTGGTCGTACTCACAGCATTCAGTTTGTTGACCATACCGCGAACTTGGGCTGAAACTGGCGAAATCCACGTGGCATATGGTTCGGGACAGGACGTCGACGGATGCGGGAGCACCATCACCCCTTGCCGAACAATCAACTATGGACTTCGTCAAGCCAGATCGGAAGAGCACA
>JAANWY010000320.1 GCA_018263655.1 Anaerolineales bacterium
GCAATTCTCATTATGGCTCAGATTTGCTCAGTGATGGGCGAAGGTCTCCTGACCGAGCCCTCTGCGCCTCGGTCAGGAGACCTTCGGCGAACGATGAACGGCTCAAAATGAGAATTGCTGGACGCATAAGGTGACCGGCACTTGCGAAATCGGCCAAAAACCGAGCACGCCAAGGTCAGAAGCGCCGGTCACCTGGACGCTCACCAAAGCGAGAGATGACACTGTGACCAGGAAAATGACGATAACAGAACAACGCACCCTGCTGGCTCTCTTCGCTCACCCGGACGACGAGGCTTTCGGCGCCGGCGGCACGCTGGCCCGCTACGCGGCCAAAGGTGTGCGGGTGGCTCTGATCTGTGCCACCCGCGGCGAGGTGGGCGGGATTGCCGATCCCAGACTGGCGACACCCGAAACCCTGGCCCAGGTGCGCGAGGCCGAGTTGCACTGTGCGGCTGAGGCTCTCGGCATCTCCGAGGTGACCTTCCTGGGCTATCGCGACTCCGGCATGGCCGGCACGTCCGAAAACGAGGACCCCCGCGCCTTCGTCAACGTCGCCGCCGAGGAGGTGGTGGCTCAGTTGGTGGGCATCATCCGCCGGCTGCGACCCCAGGTCGTCGTCACCTTCGAGCCCAACGGCGGGTACGGCCACCCGGATCACATCGCCATCCACCGCCACACCGTGGCCGCCTTCCACGCTGCCGTCGACCCGACCCGCTACCCGGACCAGGGAGCCGCCTGGCAGCCGGCGCGCCTGTTCTACACTGCCATCCCGCGCTCCTTCTTCTTGGAGATGCGCGACCGGCTGGACGCCATGGGCGCGGATACGAGCGAGTTTGCCCGTTTCGAGGAGAGCGGGGCCGGCTGGCCCGACGAGAAGATTCACGTCACCCTGGATGTGGCCGGCGCCATCGAAGCCAAGTGGGCGGCGCTGCAATGCCACCGCACGCAATTTGGACCGGACAACCTGTTCCGCCGGCTGCCGGAAGATGCGCTGAAGGAGATGATGAGTCGCGAGCACTTCGCCCTGGCCTGGCCGGAGCCCTCGCCCGGCCTGCAGTTGCAGGACCTGTTCGTGGGGTTGGGCGAAACTGAGTGAAGCGGGGGGAAGGAAAAAGGGGAAAAGGGAAAAAGGCGAGAAGAGTAACCTGAAACGGGTGTTGAGAGGCAAACACGGCCCGGGACGGGCCTGCGAGCGAACTCTCGTGGTTTACCGAACTGGAGAATATCGAATGAGACGACAGTACACTTTTGAGAACGAGCACTGGGTGTTCTTCGGCTACAGGACCGACTGGGAGCCGGGGCGGTGCGATCGCTGTTATCAGCGGCTGTACGCCACACTCAAGCCGCCGCCGGAGGCTATCAATTGCTGGAAGCTGGAAATCTTCTTCTCCAACTGCACCGACCTGGAAGCGGTCAAGCAGTACTTCCTGGACGCGGGGCGCAAAGACTCGACCCTGCACGGCAAGTGGCTCAAGCAAGAGATGGAGATCCCTCCCGACAAGCTGACCAGCATGCCGGCCGCCGGCCATCCCGACCCGGACGTGAAGAGAGAAGGCGCGATCCTGATCTACACCACCAGCATTGCCGAGCGGGACGCCCGCCGGGCCAAGATACTGGCCGATCTGAAGGCACGCGGGCTGTACAAGAAGGACGCCATCTCCTCGCGCCGGGGCTGCGTCAACCTCGACGAGATCATCGGGCCGTGGACCGAGTGGTATGACCTGGAGCAGGACTACACGGAACAGTGAGACGAGCAATGAATTGCTGCGAAAGGAGAAAGGCCATGAGCTAGCTAAGGATCCTCGCACCGCCATGGGACGGATAACGCAGTAGTTGAAACAACCGAGAGTACACATTCAAGCAGAGACAAGGAGGAATTCCAATGGAAATCGCATTTCTCATCGGACGAATTATCCTGGGTATCTACTACCTGTTCAACGCCAGCAACCACTTCATGCAACTGGAGATGATGAGCGGCTACAGCGAGTCCAAAGGCGTGCCGGCCCCCAAAGTGGCCGTGGCCGGCAGTGGGCTGTTGCTGCTGCTGGTCGGCCTGAGCATCCTCACCGGCTATCAGCCGGTCATCGGCGTGATCCTGCTCGTCATCTTCTTCCTGCCGGTCACGTTCCTCATGCACAACTTCTGGACCATGGAGGACGAGCAGGCGAAGATGACGGAGATGGTCCAGTTCATGAAGAACATGGGGCTGATGTCCTCCGCTCTGATGTTCCTGGCCATCCCCCAGCCCTGGCCCTTCAGTCTGGGCGGTTGACGATTAGTTCTTGATCCAACAACCTAATCACACATTCGAGCTTTCTCGGAAAGTCTCCAGTGATGGGCGAAGGTCTCCTGACCAAGGCGCAGAGGGCTCGGTCAGGAGACCTTCGGCGAACGAGACCCTGGCAGCCGGCCTCCTCTGAGGCAGACTCCGCCGCCTCCGAAGCTGAGATCAGCCAAGCGTCGCCCGTAGCGGTTGAACCCGCCACCCGACAGTATGAGCCGGATCCAGCCCGTGGGCGTGAGATCTTCGCGTCACTGGGGTGTGCCGATTGCCATGGTCACCACGCTGAAGGTATGGGGGGCGAGCATGCAGAGGGGAACATGACGGTGCCGACACTGGCGCAGACCCATCTGCCGCTGCAGCGCCTGATCGAGCAAGTTCGTCATCCCCATGAGAACATGAGATCGTACGGCGTCATCGACGTGAGCGATGCGGAACTGGCTGCGATCTACGCCTACCTGCAGGCTTTGCCGAGGCCGAGTCATCCCGTCCCGTCAGTTCTGAGCCAGGCGCCCTCGGTGCCCACTGGGACTGTCCGAGGTGCGGTGTATTATGCCGGCACCCGCACTCCGGCCCCTCATTTCGACATCTACATCCTCACTGCCGAGATCACCGACGGCGAGCCCCACTATGTCTACGACACCTGGTTCCAGCCGGCTGCCACCACGAATGCGGACGGCGTTTTCGAGATGCCGTTGATTCGGGAGGGTTACTACGTGCTGTTTGAGTCACGGAAGATACAAGAGATGACGACCGACAGCATATTCCGCCGAATTATCTGAATCAACTGCTCATCACCCTGCGCATAGCCGGCCTCGTCCGGAGCGTGCGCGGGGCTGGCGGGGGACATTTCCTGGCCAGGCCTCCTGATCAGATCACCGCTCTCGAGGCCGTCGTGGCCCTGGAAGGCTCCACAGCGCCTATCGACTGTATCGAGGACGAGACACAGGAAGCTTGCCGGCTGGATGACGTGTGTGACCTGCGCCATCTCTGGGTGGAGGTGAAAGAGGCAACGGATCATATCCTGGAGTCCAGGACCCTCGCCGACTTATGCTAAAGATCGGCGCACCCGGCAAGCCCTGAATCGCTCGCTCACTTCGGCCAGGCTCAGTACAAGCTTTGTAACCGTTCAGGAGGTATCACGACTATAGAGGTTCAGATAATGTTTTTGACTCTGCTTACCCGGATGTCATTGCGAGGAGGCACGACGAAGCAATCTCCCCCAAGCAAGTGGGAGATTGCTTCGCACAAAACGCTCGCAATGACACGCTGAGTCAAAATCTTTTTCTGAAAGTCTATAGCATCCCGAGTAGCGCGAAACGACGTTGAGCGCGTATCGAGGGGTGCGGGTTTGCGATGGTTCTTCGCACAAGCCGCACCCCCTTCGATGAACTCAGGACGTCGCTTCGATACGACCTCGGCTTCGCCTCGGTCTACTCAGGCGGCGTCCTGAGCGGCGTCCTGAGCCTGTCGAAGGGCCTGTCGAAGGGATGCTCCATGGGTTACCCCCTGAATGCTTAGTCGCCTCCTACTCTTCCTCGACGTTTCTCATCACGAAGAAAACGTAGAGGACAAGGAACACAATTAGAATGAGCAGCAAGATCATCGCATTGGCTGCCCCCTTGCCAAAGTTGAACGACTTGAAGCTGAACTGATACGTGAGCACCGGAAGCACGTTGGTGCCGAAGCCGCCGCCGGTCAGCAAAAAGATGTCGTCGAACTTGTTGAACGTCCAGATTAGGCGCAGCAGAAACACGGCGCCCAGCACGTAGCGCAGTTCGGGGATCGTCACGTACCGGAACTTGTGCCAGTTATTGGCGCCGTCCACATCGGCCGCTTCGTACAGGGTCTTGTCCACGGCCTGCAAACGAGCCAATATCATCAGCATGGCGAAGGGGAAGTAGCGCCACGCTTCGAACACGATCACCAGCAACAGCGCTAGGCCGCGTGTTGCCAGGTACGCTTTGGGTAGATCAATGACGCCCAGGCCCATCAAGACATCGTTGAGGACGCCCGATGGACGCGGGTCGAGGATCCAGCGCCAGACAAAGGCTATGCTGACGATCGGTGCGACGTATGGAAAGAGGAAAATGGCACGCGTCACGCCTCGCCCGCGGAATGGCCGATTGAGCAGCAAGGCCGCGACCAGACCAACGGCCACTGTGAGGATTGTTGCGCTGAACGAGTACACGATGCTGGTGACGGCTGCCCCCCAGCTTCGCATGCCTTGGAACTTGAAGGCGAAGTCGTTGATGACATTGCGGTAGTTCTGCAGGCCAACGAAGGGGGCGCTGAAGACATTGTTCAAGTTGTTCAGCCCGACATCGCGAAAGCTGATCCAGATGCTGAAAACTGCCGGGAAGACCACCAGCCCGAATACGATGAGGGCGGTGGGAAGGATCAGCATCCAGGCCAGGCGAGCTTCACGAGCGTCGAGCGAGTTCCAGCGTCGTCTAAGCGACGATTGTGAGTCTCTAGTCAAGGCAGTCATGATACCTCTTTCGCTCTTTTGAGCTTGTCGTTCGGCGAGTTACCAGTGACTAGTGAACAGATCACTTATACGTAACAGGTCATGGCAAGATTCATCCGTGGATGGCGAGCAGATGGCCAGAAACGTCCCCACGGACAGAAGGAAACACGGATGGTAGCGTTCAGCTACCCTTGCGAAGGTTAGGAAGAGCCTTGGCAAGAGACCAATTTTCGACTGGCGAGGGGCACCTCGACCCGAAAGCGATTGGCAAACCTTCGCAAGGGTCCCCACTACCTGAACAGTTACCACGGATGTTTAACTTTTTTGTTTTTGTCCGTGTTTCTTTCCGTCCGTGGGGGGCTGGTGATCGCCCCTCAGCTTGGGGTGTATTACGTATAAGATCACTGATAACGGGTTACTGACCAAGTGAGGGCGGAGGTGGGAACGCACTACGTGCCGGCGTTCCCACCTCACAACCATTGAGCTACTGTTGGCGTTCTGCCAGGATCGTCTCGACTTGCTCTTGCAGCCACTCGGCGGCGGTCTCAGGCGTCATGGTGCCTTCAAGCGCAATGTTGCTGATGGCTTGCGGGATGAGCAGCCGGCCTTCGATGTCACCGATGACGGCGCGCTGTGTGGCGTCGTAGTCGGGCCGGAAGAGCCAGCGCTGCATGGACTCGAAGCCGTTGGCGATCTGCTCAAGCGTCTCGGGCGAGTATTCCTGGAAGTAGGGGCTGAGGTCTTTCCAGCCGTCCACCGCGCTCTTCAGTACGGGGACCTTGCCGAAAGGAGCCAGAGCCAGGACGTCCTGGTAGTTCTGGCTGGTCAGGAACCACTCGGCCACTTTCTGGGCCTCGGGGTCGGCGCCCTTCGGGATGGACGGCGCCAATAACTGGCCGTAGGATGCCGAGCCATTTGGCCCCTCCATCTGGGGTGCGAAGCCGGTCTTCTCCGGCAGGCCCTCCACATCGATCTGGACCTGGCCGCCGCCCTCCATACCGGAGCCCTCGACCAAGTCGTCCATGATGTAGGTGCTGTAGAACAGCATGCCCGACTGATCGAGCTCATAGGCCTCGCGGGCGCCGCGCCAGTACTGCGGGCCAGGCATTGCGCAATCCTGCAGGCCGGCGTAGAACGCCAGCGCCTCGATCATCTCGGGCGTGTTCATGGTGACGTTGCCCTCGGCGTCGAAAGGCCAGGCGTCGTTCGACATGGCGACTTGCTCGAAGACCTGGTGCGGGTAGTTCTGGCCCGGGTCGGTGGCAAGCGTGAGGGCGTACAGCAGGTTGCCCGTGCCCGGCAGCCCCTCGCAGGCGGCCTTGATATCGTCCCAGGCGACCGGCGCGGGGAGGCCGGCCTCGTCGAACATGTCCTGACGATACCAGATGGCCTGGATCCAGCCGTCGTAGGGGATGGCGGCGTACTGGCCGGTAGCGGGATCGGTGACCATCTTCAGCGGGCCGGCGCGGAAGTCGTCCTCGCCGAGGCTGCCGATCACGGCTGCGGCGGCGTCCTCGTCCAGAATCTCATCCGCAGCGAAAGCGGCGACGCGCTCGATGCCCATGCGGATGATGTCGGGCGGGCGGTTGGCAGCCAGCGCGGTCGCGATGCGCTGGGAAACGCCGGCCTCCTCGATCGGCACGATGCGGACCTCGATCGCGGGGTTTTCTGCCATGAAGCGCTTGGCAACCGCCTCGTACACGTTGACGCGATCTTCCTCGTTGTCCGTGGTCCAGAATTCGACGACAGTTCGCTCCTCAGGCGGGACCACCACCTCTTTCTCGACGATCTTCTCGACCTCTTTCTCGACAACGACTGTCTCTTTCACGACTTTCTCGACTTCACGAACCTCGGGCGCGGGCTGCGCGCAGGCTGCCAGTACGCCCAGGATCATGACGATGGCCAGAAGTGTGAGTATCCTCTTTGTCATTGTAAAACTCCTCCTTCAGTGAATGTTTGGTGAAAGTGTTTGCCTTTCCCGGTAGGTTGACGTTCGGAAGATTGATGTATGCTGACTCACCTCCTTTGGTGACTTCACCTTTTGGTGGCTTCACCTTTTGGTGGCTTCAACCTACGCTGATCGTGGCGCTGCTCGCCGCCGGCGCACTCGACTGTCGCACGATCAGCGTCGGCTCAAGGATTACGTGTCGACGCTTCAGGGGACCACCTCGAATCAAATCAACCAGCACCTGACACACCATTTCCCCAATGCGATAAATCGGTTGCCGGACAGTGGTCAGTGGCGGATGGGAGTGTTCCGCGAGGGGGATATCGTCAAACCCCGTAACGGCTACATCTTTGCCCACTTCGAAGCCGTGGGCTTGGACGGTCGCCATGGCGCCCAGGGCCATCAGGTCATTGCTGGCCATGATGGCCGTCGGTGTTTCTGGGAGGTCGAGCAGGCGCCGGGCGGCCCGCCGGCCACTTCGCTGACTGAGGTCACCCTCGACGATCAGGCCGTCATCGACCGGCAAATTGTTCTCTCGCATTGTGTCGGTGTAGCCTCGGAGCCGTTCATGGCCGAACATCAGGTCTTGGTCAGCGGCGATGAAGGCGATTCTGCGGTGACCGTGGTCGATGAGATGTTGGGTGGCCCGGGCGATGCCGGCGCGCCCGTCTTCGTCGACAAAAGGGAAATTGCCGTTGCACTCTGTTCGACCGAAGGCAACGAAGGGGAAGTGCTGTTCTAGCAGGTAGCTGATGCGTGAGTCGTGCCGGCGGGTTCTGACAACCAGGAGTCCGTCCACACGCTTCCCGCGGACAAACCGGCGGTAGACGTCGAGTTCGCCGGGGCCGGCTGAGTGTGTGGAGACTAGCAGATCGTAGCCTTGCGCGCTAGCTTCGTTGCCAATGCCGGCTAGAAACTCCGTGAAAAACGGGTCTGAGAAACGTGGTCCTGTCGTGGGGATGATGAAGCCCAACGTGTCGGTCCGTTGACGTTGTAGGTGCTGAGCAGTGATGTTGGGGTGATAGCCCAGTCTTTCAGCCGTCTCGCAAATCGTCCGCCTGGTTTTGGGGCTGACATCGTCGTAATCGTTGAGAGCCCGCGAGACTGTGGTGACCGAGTACCCGGTTTCCTGAGCGATGTCTCTAAGCGTGACCGGCATTGGCCTTCTCTTCGTCGAGCAACCGCTCTCTAGTGTTTCAGGTCTTCGCAGAAGCGGCAGTAGTGGGTGGGGGCCGAAACGTTTTGGAAACTGGCAATATTATAATCTAAAACGTTTCGGTTGTCAACAGACAAATTCCCTGGAGTTTCCCCATAAGTCCAACGCCAAAGTATACAGGGCCAAACACCCAAGACCTGAAACAAGTTTCAGCCTCCTGGACGCCGCAAGGCGTAGCCGCTCCGTGCTTTCCTGTTCATCGGCGACTATCACCCGCCACCAAATGCAAACGACCCGGACCGAGCGATTTCGCTCGGTCCGGGTCACTTCGGTTTGAGCAGAGGTCAGCCGGCTCCATAGCGCAGCTTACTCACGGGCTTCGACCATCACCGGCTCCAACTCGCGCAACGTCTGCACTGCCGGCCGCGGTAACTGCGCCGCCTCGACCAGGCGCGGCACGATGGCCTCCCAGTGAACGGCCATCACGTGCATGCCGGCAATCCCGGGCGTTGCCTTCAGCTTCTCGATCATCTCCAGCGCGATGGCCACGCCCTCTTCTTGCTGGCCTTCCTTGTCGCCGGCTTCGTCCATCCGCCGCACGATCTCGTCGGGGATGACGACGCCGGGCACTTCCTCGGCCATGAAGTGGGCGGCGCGCGCGCTCTTCAGCGGGATCAGGCCGGCCAGGACGTAGACCTTGTCCAGGAGGTTGCGCTTGTCGGCCGCTTCCAGCCATTCCCTGAACCCATCGTAGTCAAAGATGGGCTGGGTCTGGATGAACTGGGCGCCGGCGTTGATCTTCTTCTCCAGGCGAAGGGCCTCGTACTTCGGTGGCGCGCCGAAGGGCGAAGCGGCTGCACCCAGAAAGAACTCGGGGCGGTGCTTGATGTTGCGCCCGTCCAGGTACCTGCCCTCGTCCCGCATGCGGCGCAGCATCCACAACATCTGGATGGCATCCATGTCGAACTGGTCCGGTGTCGGCATGGGCGACGGTCCGAAGCTCTGGTGGTCGCCACTGAGACAGAGGATGTTGTGGATACCGAGGCCGGCCGCGCCCATGGCGTCAGATTCAATGACGACGCGCGTGCGGTCGCGGGCTTGGAGCTGCATCACGGGTTCGATGCCGGCCTCCATGCAGATTTTGCTGGACGCCATGCTGCCCATGCGGGGCGATGCCGACGCGTTGTCGGTGAAATTGGCGGCACTCACGTACTCTTGAAGCCAGCCGACTTTCTTGTGGATGACGTGCTGCGCGACGCTCAACGGCGGTGCGATCTCGGCGGTGGTGACGAACTGGCCGGTGCGCAGGTTGGCTTCCAGGACCGAGATGGGCTGCTCATAGGTCGGCGGGTGGTACTCGGCGTCGCCCTCCCACCAATCGGGCTGGCGCAGGTTGTAGAAGAACTGCTCCCAGTCTGCGTCGAACTTCTCTCTGTTCAGGAGAAAGTCCAGGGGGCGCGGGCCTTCGTCCCACTCGCGCCACTTCTGGACCGTGTCGATCCAGGTTTCTCGGCCGGCACGGTTACCATCGATGGGAGCGTTGATCTCCAACAGGCTGCCGAGCCGGCCCATTTCTTCGGCGCGTTCGTAGATCTGGTGCCACGTGCATGGGCGCGAAGGATCGACCTCGCAGCGGTCCGGGCTGGCGCCACCACAGAGCCCGTTGCGCAAGCCCTTGGGACACGTCATGGGGCAGACAAAGGCTGTCTCCTGCAGGATACAGTTGCCGCACATGCGGCAACCGAAAAGCGCGCCCTTGATTGTCTGCTCGAAGGCGGTGAAGGCGCGCTCGGGTAAAGACTCATCGTCCCGCCGAACGGGATGGAAGGGGAGTTGGTAACGTCGCGGCGAAAAGACTGACATGGTTGACAGATGCCTCCTCGGGAAGGGTTTGAGCTTGACCGACTTACTAGATTTGTTAGGTCTTTAACACAATTAGGCCTTAATTTGGACTTTGGACAAATTACCTGGACATAAAACAGCGACTTTGCTTCAAATAGAGCCTCTCCCAGGGTAAAAGCGAGTTATTTTGCCTTTCAGCCGGCTTACGGATATTA